>SKUI01000113.1 GCA_007122185.1 Rhodothermia bacterium
TCCGTAGGTGAGGATCCCGGCAGTGAGGATGAATACATTCTTGTAAATGACATTGATGGAGTTTTTGCCCTGTGTGAACCCGCTTTCAACTGTTGCAAATCCAAGGTGCATGATGAAAACCATGGCAGCTGCAAGCAGGATCCAGAGATTGTCGATAACAAAAGCGGCATAGGCATCGGACGAGCGAAATGCCTCCATGCTTTCATATACCGGTTCTGCCGCAAACGACAACGCCGGTATAAAGAGAAGCAGAAGAAGCATCAGGCCTGAAACACCGGCCCGACTCGGGAACATTCGTGATTTCATAATTATCTTGTTCGGTTTTTGTTGAATTTTTAAAATGTCACCCCTTTCAGTGACCGCGTTAAATATTAAGTCAATTTATAATAAATGCAAGAAAAATTTAATTACAAATAACAAAAAAGCTTATTAATTTATTATTTTGGTGTAAAAAAGCGCTTTTTTTTAGGTAAAAAATCTTGTTTTCGGGGTGAATGATAGAGGGATCTGTTGCGTTGTTGTTGCTGAAATAAAAAACTACCCTTAAATAAGCAGACAGATGAAATGTCCATGACCGAGCATAGCCCCGGACACACAGGAGCATGATTAAAAACGTCATGGACATACTATGTGGCCTATTAAATCAAAAATTATAAACGCATGAAAACCATTTGTATCCTCAGCGCAACGGATCGGCCCGGTTCGGTCGCCCTTAAAATCTCCAACTACATCAAACCGCTTTATGAATCGCAGGGGGTGAAAGCCCGCGTGGTGAGTCTGGAGGATTTCCCGATGGACGAAGTTATTGGCGGAAAGTACGGGAAGGATTTGCCGCGGGTTGAGGCATTCCGCAGTCAGGTCATTGACGCAGACGGAATCGTTATGGTAATACCGGAGTACAATGGCTCGTTTCCCGGTATCCTGAAGCTTTTTGTTGATTATCTGCCTTTTCCTGAAGCCTTCCACAAGAAGCCGATAGCTTTTATTGGTGAGGCCGCGGGAGCATTCGGTGCACTCCGGGCCGTGGAGCAGATGCAGATGGTGTGTGCCTACAGGAACGCCCACACGTATCCGGAGCGGGTTTTCCTGCAGCGCGTAAACAAGCTTTTTGATGCAGATGAAGGGGTCAGGGACGAGACCATATCAAAACTGCTTCAGAGTCAGATAGAGGGCTTCGTCCAGTTCCTCTCTCAGGTGGAAGAGATGCAGTCGGCCTGATTTTGCAGAGGCTCGGGATGTATTCCCCGGCACTACCTGCCAGGGGCTGATTCGAATTCAAAAGCGGGGGGGGGAACGCATCCCGCAGCAGCACGTCCCCATATCAGGATATCTTGAGCATATAGCCCACTCCGTGCATGGTGACCAGGTAGCGCGGGTCATCCGGACGCATTTCCACTTTCGTACGCAGTTTTGAGATATGCACATCCACCGTACGCGTACTGGTGTTGGAGCTGAACTCATAGCGCCAGACGTTCTCCAGCAATGCTTTCCTTGTTACGGGTTCATGGGGGGAGCTGGCGAGAAAACGGATAACCTCGACTTCGCGGGTGGTCAGTTCCACATCTCCGTCTGGTCTGCGCACAATTCCCTCTTTAAGATCGAGTGTGACATCCCCCAGCGTGATCATATCGGTTTTTTTGCCAGAATAATTGTCGGAGCGCCGGAGCCGCGCCTGGATCCGCGCCAGCAGTTCTTTCACACCGAACGGTTTGGTGATGTAGTCATCCGCGCCAATATTAAGACCGGTCACCTTGTCGATTTCCTGGTCACGTGCAGTCAGGATTATGATTGGGAACATCAGCTTTTTTTCGCGGATTTTTTTACAGACATCGAAACCGCTAATCCCCGGAAGCATGACATCCAGGATCATCAGGTCAGGATTTGTCTCATCGACGATTTTCAGTGCATCTTTTCCGTTTTCAGCAATAAGGGTCTCATAGCCCTCATTTTCAAGGGTATCTTTGAGTGTGAAAATGAGACTGGGTTCGTCTTCGACGATAAGGATGGTCTGTTTGTTAGGGGACATGCTCAGGTTCCTGTTGTTTGGTTTGTTTCTGGATGGGGCTGGAGGTGTCATTTTGCGGCACAGATGAATCCGCCACGGGGAATTGGATGGTGAATACGGATCCCTTGCCCGGGGTGCTGCTGACACTGACGGTGCCGCCGTTGCGTGTGGTCAGATCTTTGACGATGGAGAGGCCGAGACCGTGCCCTTTTGTCTGAGCCGTCAGCGCGTCTTCTACCCGGAAAAATTTGTCGAATATGTATTTTTGAAACTCCTTCGGTATGCCGACGCCCCTGTCCTTCACTATAAGGGTTACGCGTTCGTTGTTGCTGTTTGTCCGGATCTCAATAAACTTACCGTCAGGGCTGTATTTGACGGCATTGTCGATGAGATTGTCCAGTATGGATTGAAGATCTGACGAATCAACCTCGATTTCAGGTGTCTTTTCATCGATGTCCAGGTGCAGGATTGCGTCATGTGATTCAAGGTAGCTTTTCTTTTTCTTCAGATAATCCTGCAGAAAATCAGGCAGATGTGTTTGAGTCTTGCGGATGCGCACGTTTTTCGTGTTGGATCTGGCTACATCCAGAAGCCGGTCGATCATGGTCCGAAGCCTGAGCGATTCATTGAAGATGTGAGTCCCGTAGGATTTCAGCCGAACCGGGTCGGTCACCCTGCCGTCGGAGAGGTTTTCACCGGCTGCGGAGATCACTGCCAGTGGTGTTTTCAGTTCGTGGGTTACGTTGGCGAGGAAAAGTGCCTGTCTTTGTGCCAGGGAACGTTCGCGCTGTGCCGTAAAGAACATGAAGACGAACGCACCGATAAGCAGCAGCATGGCACCGGCAAGCACGAAGAGGTTGCGGGTGAGGGATGCTCTGGATGCGGCAATATCGGGGTTGGCAGTAAAGGCGGTTTTCAGGTTCCAGTTGTTGAGCAGATCGGGGAAATTCTGTATGAAATCAACATTCTGATAGCTGTAGGCCACTTCAGGGGCCGTGGTGGACAACACCTCGTTCCTGGTCCAGTCATGCAGCCAGACAATGATGCCGGTCTCCTCGCCGGTTCCGAATGTTTCGGCAAGTTTGGGTCCCATGTAGGAATTGACGAGAAAGTCCTGGTCGATCACAAACAGCAGGTAAGCGACCACTTCCCTGCTGGAAGAGTTGATCAATGCCACGGTCATACTGTTGTGGGTGTCAAAAATGACGCGTGTGTTCCATTGGTAGTCCTGCACCAGGGCATTCATCCGGGTCCGGGTGATGCCCAGGCCGTCACTGACCAGCTGATCGTACTCCGTGGTAGCTGCAAACCGGCCGAACTCCTGATGATAGTGCCAGATTGTGTCCCCGTGCCGCTCACAGGGCGTACACTCCGGGGTGGACAGATAGATATCAGAGAACAGGCTGTCGCGACTTGCCTGCTCAATGATCACTATCAGGTCCTCATGCACATTGGAGGGAGAGGTCAGCGAGGCCTTCACCTCTTCCATATCCAGCTGCCAAAGCGTTCGGACCGGATAGCGGAAACGGCTTCGAACCTGATTGGTGTACTCCATCAGCTGCCGTTTCTGTTTTTCCACCGAGCTTTGCACCTTGTTATCGTGAAGCGCGTACAGGGAATACACATTCATCACCGTCAGACCGATGACTGCGGTCAGGCCCAGTGCCAGAAAAATCCATCGTACATAGCGGTAATATTTCATGTGTTTAAAACTTTGGATCTATAAGGTCACATAGAATGCCCATGACGTTTTTAATCATGTTCCTGTGAGTCCGGGCTCCAGCCCGGTCATGGGCATTTCATCTGTTTACATCAATTTCGATTTCGCTTACGCGTTTCACTGGGCACTTCGTGACCTTACCTTCGGTTCATGATTTTACGTTTGTTGCAGTCTAACGCATAAAGTGCCAAACTATTAGCACCTGGCGGTATCCTGTTGCAGCCATTTCTGAATTCTCAGGTTCGAGACTCTATATGGTAATCGGGCTAAGTAGTATGATAATAACGTAATGTACGTATATCTGTACTGTTCCGGAAAGATAAA
>SKUI01000088.1 GCA_007122185.1 Rhodothermia bacterium
CAGGAACGCAGCTCCACCGAAAACATACTGCCGAGCTGCTTCAAAATTTTCTGAATGACGGGATCCACATCCTTTATGGTCAATGTCTTGGAATTATCCTGAAACGTCAGACGAAAAGCAATGCTTTTTTGATGTTTTTCAAGTGAACCGCCTTCGAAGACGTCAAAAACTTCGACATTGACGAGCTGTGTGCCGGCAGTTTGCTTCATGGCGGTCATCATGTCTCCGGCGGTGATCTGTTTGTCTGCCACGAGTGCGAGATCAAACTCGAAGCTCGGGAAACGGGAAACCGGGCGGTAGACCTTGCCGGCAGCCTGTCTGGCGATCTGCTCAAGCACTCCGATATTGAGTTCGGCTGAAAAGGCCGCTGATTCCACCTCTGTATATTTTTTCCAGGTCTCGTCCACCTGAAAAAGCGTACCGATTACGGTTTCGCTACTATCGCCACTATCCCCGGCATGTTCCGCAATCAGGTCAAGATGTGCCCCGGATTTTTCCGACCGTGTCTGATCGAGGATGCCAAGGCGGGTGAGCACCGATTCCACCAGTGCCTTCAGATCGAACAGATCGAAGGGTCTTGCCGGTTCTTTCCAATGCTCCGTATGGATATTTCCGGCAACGCCTATATGCAGGTGTGTGGCTTCATGAACACCTTTTATCCAGGTTCCTCCATCACTGTCGCGGCGGAAAATATTGCCGATTTCAAAAAAGCGCACTCCGGCTGCTCCCCGGTTGAAGTTGTAGGCCGCTGAGCGCAGGAACCCGTACATAAGCTGCGTACGCAAGAGCGCCTGGTCTTTGGTGATCGGATTGAGGGTGGGTACAACCACGGCTGGACCGCCAAGCGCATCCATAAACCGTTCAGGAAGAAGGCTGTTGGTGTAGATCTCCTTGAGGCCGGCGCTGACAGCCGCCTGGCGCACCTTCTCGCGGAACTGTTCGCCGAACGGGACAGGTTCCGGGTTGGCTATGGTGATGCGTTCCGGGTCCGGGATATTGTTGTAATCGTAGATACGCGCCACTTCCTCGATCAGGTCGATCTCGGTGGTGACATCCGGGCGGAACGTGGGCACGGTGCATTTCCAGACGAGCGGGTCGGATGATTCCTCTTGGGTGGAGAATTCCAGTCCGGCGAGGATTCCGGTGACTGTTTCCGGGGCTATGCTGGTTCCGAGCAGCTTGCCGAGACGATCGTATCGCAAAAGAACTGTGAGCGGTTCCGGTTTTACAGGGTGCACATCGGAGATGCCTTCGATGGTGCCGCCGCAGAGTTCAAGGATCAGCTCTGCGCAGCGAAGGGCAGCGTCCCTGGTAATGGACGGGTCAACGCCGCGTTCAAAACGGTAGGAGGAATCGGTCTGCAAGCCCAGTGCGCGAGATGTCTTCCGGATGCCAACCGGTTCAAACCAGGCTGACTCGATCAGCAGGTCGGTCGTTGCTTCGGATATTTCCGAGTTGCCCCCGCCCATGACGCCTGCCAGTGCGACCGGCTTCTCGCCGTCACAGATGAACAGGGAGCCGGCGGGAACGGTGCGTTCGACATCATCAAGTGTAGTGAATTTCGTTTCACCGGGGAAGGAGCGCACATCGATCTTTGCCCCGGCCAGTTTTTCCAGGTCGAAAGCGTGCAGCGGCTGGCCCAGTTCATGAAGCACGAAATTGGTGATGTCGACCACATTGTTGAGGGGGCGCAGGCCGATGGATGCAAGATGCTGTTTGAGCCATTGGGGCGACTCGCCAATGGATACGCCGCGCATGATGATGCCCACATAACGGTGGCATTTGTCCGTGTCCGTGATGCGGACGGTCTCTTCATCAAGCTGGCGGGTCACTTCCGGAAGCTTGTCCAGCGGCTTTTTGAGAGCTGCTCCGGTTACGGCAGCCAGGTCCCGCGCCACGCCGAGATGGCAGGTAGCGTCCGGCCTGTTTGGCGTGAGCCCGATTTCAAAAACGAAATCCCGGGACGATCCTGCCACTTCTTCGAAAGGTGTTCCCGGAGCGTAGCGGTCGTCAAGCACCATGATGCCGCTGTGGTCATCGCTCAAGCCGAGTTCATCTTCGGCGCAGATCATGCCGGCAGATTTCTGTCCGCGGATTTTGGCCTTGCGGATCTTGAACGGCGAACCGTCTGGCAATGGTGCTGGAAGCACGGATCCGACCGTTGCCACAGGCACTTTTTGTCCGGCTGCCACATTGGGCGCCCCGCAGACGATCTGGGATGGCTCATCCTGACCGATATCCACTGTGCACACCACAAGCCGGTCTGCGTCGGGGTGTGACTGCACATCCAGCACCTTGCCTACGACGATACCGTCAAACTGTGCACCGGTCTGTTCCATTTCTTCGACTTCCAGTCCTGTGAGCGTGAGTTTTTCGGCCGAATCCTGCGGCGAAGACATTTTTGAGAGATATCGTGATAACCAGTTGTAGGATACTTTCATCGGAGTGAAAACAGATTAATACTTGTTGCCGGTTTGCTGCCGCAGGCTCCGTCGCCATGCGGTTTGCCGTACCGTGATTGTTGCATACATGGATTTCAGGGAAACTGATTCAGGAACCGCACATCATTGTCGTAAAGCAGGCGGATATCGTCAATTTCGTATCGTGACATGGTGATGCGTTCGACACCCATGCCAAAAGCAAAACCGGTCCACACTTCCGGGTCAACGTCAACGGCTTCAAGTACATTGGGGTGGACCATTCCCGCGCCCAATATCTCCATCCACTGACCGGGGCGGTTGCCGGTTTCCCACCAGATATCCATTTCCATGCTGGGTTCGGTGAACGGGAAGAAGGACGGACGGATACGGTACTTCAGGTTTTTTCCAAACAGGTGGCCTGCAAAGGTAATAAGGGTGTGTTTCAGATCTGCCAGGCTGACGTTCCTGTCGACATAAAGACCTTCCACCTGATGGAACAGGCAGTAGGATTTGGCGGTGATGGATTCGTTGCGGTAGACGCGTCCGGGCATGATGGCACGCACCGGAGGCTTCTGCTCCTTCATCAGACGGATCTGGACGGGGGAGGTGTGTGTGCGCAGCACCAGGTCGCGGGAGGGGTCCTCTTCGTCCTTGCGGATGAAAAAGGTGTCCTGCATATCACGGGCAGGATGTTCAGGGGGGAAATTCAGTGCGGTAAAGTTGTGGAAATCGTCTTCCAGTTCCGGGCCGTCTGCAATTGAAAAGCCAAGCCGGTAGAAAATATTTTTGATCTCTTCCAGTGTCTGGGAGAGCGGATGGGTGGAACCGGTGGGAAAGGGCGGCGGCGGGAGTGTGGGATCGTCGGTGGCAGTGATGTCGGCCGTTTTGCCTGCGGACAAGGCCGCTTTTGCTTCATCAAAGCGGGTTTTTGCAAGCTGTTTGAGTGCGTTCAGTTCCTTGCCGAGCCGGGCCCGGTCCTGCGGGTCGGCTTTACCGATGCCGGCCAGGAGTTCGGTGATGATGCCTTTTCTGGAAAGATACGTGAGCCGGAATGCTTCAACGGCCTCCTCGGTATCGAGGTTATACGAGGAGATGTCGTTTTTTACTTTTTCGATATCGGAAATTTTCGCCATGACGGGACAGATCGGTACGGGTAACGGAGTAAACGGTTCCAAAGGAGCAGTTCCAAACATAAAAAAACCGGCAGCATCGCGAGAGATACTGCCGGCTTTATTTCAGAATCGGCTTCAGGATTTCTTCTGAGCGGCTTCCACAACTGCGGAGAAGGCCTGTGGATCGTGAACTGCGAGGTCTGCGAGCACTTTCCTGTTGATCTCCATTTCATGGGATTTCATGGCACCCATGAGTTTGGAATAGGTAGTCCCGTTCAGACGGGCGGCAGCGTTGATTCGGGCGATCCAGAGTTTTCTGAATTCTCTTTTGCGGACTCTCCTGTCGCGGTACTGGTACTGAAGGGCTTTGTCCACTGCGTTTTTCGCGACAGTGTAGACCTTGCTTCTTGCACCCCAGTAGCCTTTCGCCTGGTCCAGGACCCTTTTGCGACGGCGACGGGAAGCCACATTATTGGTCGATCGTGGCATTTGTTCAGTAA
>SKUI01000176.1 GCA_007122185.1 Rhodothermia bacterium
CTTCCCAGTTGCGGAAGCTGCTTCCCGTGGTTGTAAAGGAGAATTGCGGATAGAGCGGGAGCAGAACGAGATGGTCTATTTTGTCGGATACGGCTTCCTCAAAAACATCATAGTCAAACGGCACCCAGTACCGCATCGCCGTGTAGACTTTCACGAAGTGCTTAGGCCAGGCTTCCTTCAGCTGTTTTTCAAGCGACCGGCGCTGCAGTTCGGTGAGCGAATTGATGGGCGAACAACAGTCGGAAACGACCTTGTTCTGGCGATTGGGACAATATTTGCTGCCCTGGCATCCGTTCGGACAGGCGTTGATCTCACGGTATTTTTCAGCAACGCTCTTGTACCGAAACTTCGCGATCACTTTTGCCAGCCGGTCCTGAAACTTTCCGCCACCCAGGTTGATGATATCCTGGTCTCCAAAAAGGTTCTCGAGAAAAGAGCGGACCGCCAGCTCCGAGGTGGGTCCGCCGAGATTCAATAAGACAATTCCGATTCGTTTTCCGCTTTGACTCATGTACAGATTCGGGATAGGTTATCCAGTCGCGCAACCGTTCGCTTTCGCCTGACCGGATATGGGAAGGGTGATTAAGGCAATTCTGAAAATACGCATTTTTCTGAAAAAAACGCAGTGTTTCGAGCGGGTTGCCTGAGTTTATGGGTAGCAGCGCTTTCCGGTCACATAAGCTGCCGGCGCCGGTCCAAAAGCTGTGACAGTGACGTTATACGGCGGTATGGCGGCACAGCGCCATCACGGTGCGGATGCAGCGCCACGTGGATGCGGCTGCTCATGTTCCTGGTCAGACGGTTTCAGATAAAAATAGAAACGGCTTCCCCTGCCCACATCACTTTCCACGTGGATGTCGCTTTTGTGTGCCTTGAGGATGCCTTTGACGACCGACAGTCCAAGCCCGGTTCCGCCTTTGTCCCTGGATCGCGCCTTGTCAGTGCGGTAGAAACGGTCAAACAACCGGGGCCAGTGCGCCTCCGGTATGCCGATTCCGCTGTCGCGGACAGAGACTTCCACTTTTTCACCGACATGGCTGTAGCTGATGGATATGGATCCGCTGTTGGTGAATTTTATGGCATTGGAGACCAGATTGTCCAGCACCTGCTCAATCTTGCCGGGATCGGCGTACACCATGCAGGAGTGGGAGTCCGTTTTGAGCTCCACACCCTTGTTTTTGGCGGCTTCCCGGTACCACTCCGAAACGTTGTCCACCAGTTCTGAGAGATTGACATGCTCCCTGATCACGAAGTTATCGTCGGAATCATACCGCTGCAATGTCATCAGATCCTTGAACAGCCGGCCGATCCGTTCTGCCTGGCCCCGGACGTTGCGCACGTATTTGCGGCGTTTTTCATCGTCCAGCGCGGGCAGCTCCAGCATTTCCAGCGATCCCATGATGGTGTGCAGGGGGTTGCGGACCTCGTGCGTGATATCGGCAAAAAACTGGGTCTGTTTCTCATTGATTTTCTGCAGGTGCTGATAGTCCGACCTCAGTTTCTGGGCCATTTTGTTGACGGATTCGGAGAGTTTTCCGATCTCGTCAGACCTTTCCATGTGTATCACATGCTGGGTATCCCCCTCTGCAATACGCTCCACATCCCTGGTAAGCTTCAGGAGCGGGCGGGCCATATAGTATGCCAGCACGACGCTTAACACCAGGATGAGCAGAATGGCGACAATGAGTCCAATCGTAATGATATTCCGGATTGCGGTCACCGGCTGAAAAATCTGGCTTTTCGGCTGATTGATGACAAAAAAGCGGGCCTGGTTCCTGCTTTCCCGGATGTTGGCGTATACCCAGATGTTGTCATCATCCGGCTGATTGATGGTCTGCATCATTTTCATCTCGTTCAGAAGGAGACGCAATTGATCGGCACGAAGGTGCAGATGGGGTGACCGTCGGGTTCCGGCCGGATAGGAGGCAAGGATTGCCCCGCTGGAATCGTACAGTGCGATATGATAATTCGATATCTCCCCCACGCGCTTCAGCTCTTCCTGCAGCTGCAGTCCTTCGGGCAGGAATTTGAGGGTGTGCATCATCCAGTAGGCATCGCTTTCCATGTCGGCAACAGCCTCTTCCAGGATGTAGGCACGTATGTAAAACAACGCATAACCGCTTCCGGCCGTGACCGTTACGATCAGGATGATCGTCAGGGTAAGTGCCAGTTTGGAGCGTATGTTCATCAGGAAAAGGCCAGATCTTTATTCAGTCCGTATCCCATACCCCGGTAGGTCTTGATAAGTTCACCGTCTTCCCTGAGCTTCAGCCGCAGATTCTTGATGTGCACATCCACGGTCCGGTCAAATACGTATTTCTCCTCATCCGTGATATACTCGAGTATTTCCTGTCGCGTGTATACCCGTTTGGGATTCTCGAAAAAAAGTTTGAGAAGCTTGAACTCGGTATTGGTAAGCTCGATTTTTTCTCCGTTCTGCCAGGCCTCCATGCTCTCGGGGGCGACGAAAACGTTGCGGAAGGATATCCAGTTCCCCTTTACACGCGGACGCCGGCGCAGCGTGGATTCCACATGGGCCTTGACCAGGTTAAGGCTGGCGGGTTTGGGGATGTAATCGTCCGCCCCCAGATCGAGGCCGGCGATTTCATCTTTTTCCTTGTCCTTTGCCGTTAAAAAAATAACCGGAACATCACTGAGAACCGGATGCTTTCGCAGATAACTGCAGATCTCGTAACCGTCTTTTTCCGGGACCATGATGTCCAGTATTGCCAGGTCGATGAGCCGGGCATTCTTGTCGATCAGGTCAATGGCACGGTTGCCGTCCATCGCCAGGAGCACATCATAACCATGCATTTCGAGATAGCTGGATAGCATTTCTGCCGGTTCTGCTTCGTCTTCTACAAGTAAAATGGTGCGTTTGAAATTCACAGTCTAAAACCGTTTTCCCGGGAGATACCCGGCCTGTTCGCTTCATGCAAATACATGAAATAACCCTAAAGATAAGAAAAAAAATCGAATTCGGATTTCCCGGAAGCGTGGTGCTGACCGGGTTGGATACATGCCTGCTGGATGCTGACCGGGTGGGGCTGGGCTCCGCTATCGATCACTTGACATACTGCTTGTGCCGCTTCCAGCGTATCAGGTGAAAGACGACAAAAATCAGAAAGATCACTGAAAACAGAAATAGATAGTCATATACCAGCTCCACGGACTTTTCCTCCCAGCCGGGCCAGGAGTCGAGGATGAATATTTCGGTAAAGAGGATCACCAGAGGCAGAAACAACGCCATTTTCAGGCTCTCAACAAATACGTAATTCCATTTTTTCTTCTGCTTGTCCGGGCCTGGCTTGCTCACATCAGCCTCCGTCGCTTGTTCAAAAAAGCGAGGAGGGCATACTCAAACGGATCCTGCGTATCCACTTCCTCATATGCAATATTCGCCTCGCTGCACGTAATATGAAAATCCTTGGTGTATTCAGCCATTTTTTTCTGATAGTCCCTGCGAATCTGACCCGGGATCACATCCATCTCCCCGCCGGTTTCCATGTCCCGGAAGACAAACCGCTCGTCCGGGAAGTCGAGCTCCCGCTCACTTCTCTTTTCGAGCAGATGAAAAAGGATGACCTCATGCTTTTTGTGGCGCAGGTGCTTGAGTGCAGAGACCAGCTCCTCCTGCTTCTGTACGTTTTCAAAAAGGTCGGTGAGCAGCACTACCAGGCTTCTGCGGCTGATGCGTTCCGCAAGCTGGTGGATGGCATCGGCCGATGCCGTTTGCCGTATCTCCGGCGTTTCCCCGTCGTAATCTTCCAGTATCCGGTCCATATTCCGGTAAAGATGCATCAGGTGGGCATAGGATGATTTTGCCGGAAGGATCTCACCGAGCTGCCGGTCGAAAGGCACCAGTCCGCAGCCGTCACGCTGCCGGTGCAGCATGTATGCCATTGCAGCCCCCAGATGCACGGCGTAACGCAGCTTGGACCAGTCCGAAAAATAGCGGAACTGCATGGAACTGCTCACATCCAGAAGGATATAGCAGCGCAGGTTGGTTTCCTCCTCGTACTGCTTCA
>SKUI01000221.1 GCA_007122185.1 Rhodothermia bacterium
GAGCAAGTGGCTGGGTACACAGCCGGAAATCACATCTGAGCCTGAAATCACATCTGAGCGAACCGGTGATGTCATAGGCGAACACACCATGACGCTTGCCACGCCTTTCGAACGGATTCAGATCCGTCATTCGGCCCGCGACCGGAAACTGTTTGCGTCCGGCGCTTTGTGGGCGGTACGGCAGGTGCTGCAGGGCCACTTGTTGCCGGGTCCGGGACTTTTCGATTTCCAGGATCTGGTGCTGCGTCACTTCAGAAGGCAAAACGGTCACGAATAAGTCACGAATAATCTAAAACCAGAAAAAGACAAAAAAGAGAACATTATGCAAAATCAACAAATCAACCATCCTGTATGGACAGCCATGATCACCCCGCTGACAGCTACCGGACAGCCGGATCTGGCAAGTTTCGAACGGTTGCTTCGCGAGCAGGAGGAGGCCCGCAACGGTGTGCTGATCCTGGGAAGCACCGGCGAGGCGCTTAATCTTTCCGCCGAAGAGCGGCGGCTGATCGTGGAGTTCACAACATCACTTGATCTTCAGGTACCTGTGATGGCCGGTGTGGGCGGACACCATCTGCCCGATGTAATCTCCTGGCTAAGCTATCTGGAGACCCGGGCCATAGACGCCTACCTGATGGTCACTCCGCTGTACGCCAAACCCGGAAAGGAGGGTCAGTTCCATTGGTTCTCGACACTCATGGATTTCGTCAGCCGGCCGGTTATGCTCTATAATATTCCGGGACGCACCGGTACCGCCCTCAACCTGGAGACCGTGCAGCGGCTGCATGGTCATCGCAATTTCTGGTCCATTAAAGAGGCCAGTGGATCTGTATCGGATTTCTGTGAATATACCAGAATGTCGCATGGCGCGGTGATGTACAGCGGCGATGATGTTATGCTTCCTGAATTTGCTGGCCACGGAGCCGCGGGAGTGGTTTCGGTGGCTGCAAATGTCTGGCCCCGTGAAACCCGGCTTTACAGTGAGCTGGCGCTGGCGGGATCACTGAACAGAGAGGATAGGGCACTGTGGAGACGTGCCGCAGGATCGCTTTTTGTCGCGTCAAACCCTGTTCCGGCAAAAGCCGTCCTCGCCGAGGAGGGCCGCATTCGCACCCCGGAGGTCAAACTGCCCCTGCACAGAAATGACATGACCTCAGCTGACATGGCCTTCACCTGCTCGGTACAGATCCGGAACTGGTATCGGGAGCGTGCCAAAAACAGTTACGCAGAACACGCGGATATCCAATCCCAAAAAAATGACGGAACAAATATATCGGAGTAAGCATGCCGGAGTAAACATTATAAAACGAACACGATGGGACAAACATGTCGGAACAATCATACCGGAAAAGACACAGGACAACAGCACGAACAGATTTCAAAAATATGGATGGTACAATGAATGAACTGAAAGAAAACCGCATAGTAGAAAACAGGGCTTGGGAACAGATACTGCGCGACCTGGAGAGCGGAAAGATCCGCAGTGCGGCAAAGGAAAACGGACGCTGGACAGCCAATATTGAAGTTAAGCAAGCCATTTTGGAGGCATTCCGGGCAGGCGAAATGATCGAACACGAATCGTTTGTCGACAAACACAATCTGCTGCCGCAAAAATTTACGCTGGACCGCAAAGTGCGTGTCGTACCCGGCGGGACCTCGGTACGTTCCGGCGCCTATGTCGCCCCGGGAGTGATCATCATGCCGCCATCCTATGTCAACGTGGGTGCTTTCGTTGATGAGCACACAATGATCGACTCCCATGTGCTGGTCGGATCCTGTGCGCAGATCGGCAAACGGGTGCATCTTTCGGCCGGTGTGCAGATCGGTGGTGTGCTGGAGCCGGTCAACGAGTCGCCCGTCATCGTGGAGGATGATGCCTTCATCGGCGCGGGAGCCGTATTGGTGGAAGGCGTTCAGGTTTCCCGGCGCGCCGTCATTGCCCCGGGAGTGATGCTGTCGCGGAGTGTTTCGGTCTACGACTGTGTGAACGAACGGAGGCTGGAACAGTACGAGCCGATTCCGGAGGATGCCGTGGTTGTGCCTGGAAGCCGGCCGGTCTCGGAGGACCTTGAATGGGCCAGAAAGAGTGGTTTCCAGGTTGCCTGTGCACATATTATCAAATATCGCGACAAAAAAAGCGATGCGTCACTGGAACTGGAAGGTGCACTGCGATGAGTCCGGACAACGAACCGTACAGGCTGGATGTGTCCCGTGACCCGGCACCCATTCGAGCCGCACAGCGTATGGAAATGCTCCCGGAATATGTATTCGGCCGGCTGAATGCCGAAAAACAGCGCCGCAGAGCCGCTGGTATCGATATCATCGATTTCGGCATGGGAAATCCGGATATGCCGGCCTCGACCGATGCTATTGATAAAATCCGCGAGGTTCTTGATGATGATAAGGCACACCGTTATGCGCGGGCCACCGGCATTCCCCACCTGCTCAGCGCCGTGGCAGGTCACTACAAAGTCGCATACGGGGTGGATCTGAACTCCGAGTCGGAAATCATATCCACCATAGGCAGCAAGGAGGGACTGTCGCATCTCTCACTGGCCCTCCTGGGACCGGGCGACCACTGCGTTGTTCCAGAGCCCTATTTTCCCGTGCACATGTGGAGTGCGGTAATTGCCGGCGCAGGTGTCACTACCATTCCCGTGACTGATAACGCGGCTGATATGATCCGGGCACTGGAGCAACGGAATGAACCACCGAAAGCGCTGTATCTCAACTATCCCCACAATCCGACGGGCATCACAGTCGACCTTCCCTTCTTTGAGGAGATAGTGGAATGGTGCCGCAAGCATTCTGTTATCCTGGTTCATGATTTTGCCTATAAGGATATCACTTTTGATGGATACCGGGCACCCAGCGTCCTTCAGGTTCCTGGTGCAAAGGAAATTGCCGTGGAGTTTTTTACGATGAGCAAATCCTTCAATATGGCGGGATGGCGGTGCGGTTTTTGCATGGGTAACCCCCGCATCATCGCACTCTTGTCTCGGATCAAAGCGTTTTTTGATTACGGGATGTTTACCCCGATCCAGGTTGCCGCCATCATTTCGTTGCGAAAAGACATCAGTGAAGTCAGAAATGTGGCCCGTAAATACGAAACCCGCAGAGATGTGCTGCTGGAGGGGCTTGCGAGAGCCGGATGGCACATCCCGTCGCGGCGGGGAGCCATGTTCGTCTGGGCGCCCATCCCGGAGCCCTGGCGCGGGATGGGATCGTACCGTTTCGCCGAATGGCTGCTTGACGAAGCCGAGGTGCTGGTGACGCCGGGAACCGGGTTCGGCGAGGCAGGGGAGGGCCATGTGCGCATGAGCCTGGTCGAAAACACCCACCGCATCCGCCAGGCCGTGCGGCAAATCCATCGCGCCATGCGTAATTTTTCCCCTTGACGGTGTGGCTCACATTGCTTAAGTTATATAGAAATCTATATACGTCATCGCGCAGATTGGCATAAGGCAGGATCATGCACATTGCAGGCGCGGTGAGCAAGATGAAACCGTTATCCATCCACACAAAAAATTACTATTATGCCTTTGTACGAATACCGATGCAAGGAATGCGGCGAAGTGGTTGAGTTCCGCTCTTCCATGTCCGCCAAAGAGGAAATGGCCGCCACGCTGAAATGCGAATCATGCGGATCCAGCGATTTTACCCAGGTCTTCAGCGGCATCGCCCTGACCAACGATTCCAAATCGGCCGGCCCGGCACCCCCGCCGCCTTCAGGCGGATGCTGCCCCGGCGGAATGTGCAACCTTCAATAATGCCATATGAACAAAACCCTTCCCCTCGCCTTGCTGCTGCTGCTGCTGCTCTTTGCCGGCAGTTGCAGCACCTTGCAGCGCCTTGCGGGCTACGAAGAACCCGATATCCGATACACGGATATGAGCATTGAGCGGCTTTCCCTCGAGGAGATCGACCTGAAATTCCATTTCGAGATCGACAACCCGAACCGGGTGGGCGTCACGCTTGAGGAGTACGCGTACCGTTTTCTCATCAACGA
>SKUI01000178.1 GCA_007122185.1 Rhodothermia bacterium
CACTCGTTTTTCACCAGCGCCAGACCGGCAATACACCCTCCATCCAGTACCTGTTGATGGAACACATCAACGACCGCCCGGAAGACGCCCGGAAGCTTGTGGCTTATCTCGGGAACCTGAGTGCCTGCATCACACTGATCATGTACAATGATGTTCCGGAAACCGGGCTGAAGCGTTCCGAGAAAGAAAAAATCGATGCCTTCCAGATTATTCTGGAGGAAGCGGGCTTTCCTGTCGACATCCGCTGGTGCTATGGCGAGGATATCAACGCCGGCTGCGGCCAGCTCAAAGTGTGCCGTTCCGAAGAGCGTGTTCCGTTCTCCATGCGCCACGGTTTGCATTCCGGCTGCACCGTTTTACGAAAACCGGCGGACGAGCAGTGAAAATCACCAAAAAAGCCCTTTTTTACAGCCGATTTTACTTGTTTTTTGATGTTTCTTTGCGTAATAAGAGTAGTGACTCCACAAAGCACTGACATGCAGATTATTACAGGGCACAACATCATGTTAATGCTATCCGTAATTCACTACAAATACCGCTAATTATAAAACCGATCCTTGCGATTCAAGACCATGAGTATTATTGAGAAGCAGAAGAAGGAAGTTACCATCCGTTTTGCAGGCGATTCCGGTGACGGCATACAGCTTACCGGCTCGCAATTCACCAGCACCACCGCCCTTTCGGGCAACGACCTGAGCACCTTCCCCGACTATCCGGCAGAGATCCGGGCACCGGCTGGAACGGTCGCCGGCGTTTCCGGCTTCCAGATCCATTTCGGAAGCAAGGCCATCCACACCCCCGGGGACATGTGCGATGTGCTGGTCGTCATGAACGCCGCCGCACTCAAGGCCAACCTGAAATTTCTCAAACCCGGTGGCATCATCATTGCCAATACCGACGGTTTCGGTAAAAAGGACCTTTCACTGGCCAAATATGCCCCGGACGAAACGCCGATACCGGATGCCAAAAACTCCGGTTACATCGTCATCGAGATCGATGTGACCAAGATGACGCGCGAGAGCCTCAAGGATACCGGATTGTCGCTCAAGGAGATCGACCGCAGCAAGAACATGTTCGTGCTCGGGGTGCTCTACTGGCTCTTCAGCCGGCCGCTGGATTCCACCATCCAGTTCCTGAACAGAAAATTTGCCAAAAAACCCCAGATCGCCGAAGCCAACATCAAGGCGCTCAACGACGGGTTCACCTATGCCATTGCCACCGAGCTCTTCAGCGAGCGGTACAGTGTGGATGCGGCCCCCATCGAGCCGGGAACATACCGTAATATCACCGGAAATGATGCCATTGTACTGGGCATCGCCGCCGTGGCAAGGAAATCCGAATTCCCCGTTTTCCTGGGCTCCTATCCGATCACCCCGGCTTCCGAGATCCTGCAGGGACTCTCCGGACTCAAGAATTTCGGTGTCACCACCTTCCAGGCAGAGGACGAAATTGCGGCCGTAGCCTCTGCAATCGGCGCATCCTTCGGAGGCAGCCTGGGGATTACAACCAGTTCTGGTCCCGGTGTCGCCCTCAAAAGCGAAGCCATCGGCCTGGCCACCATGCTGGAACTCCCGCTGGTGATCGTCAACGTACAGCGGGCCGGCCCCTCAACCGGGCTCCCGACCAAAACGGAACAGTCCGATCTCATGCAGGCCTTCTATGGCCGGGCCGGCGAAGCGCCTGTTGCCATCCTGTCCGCCTCATCCCCGGCCGACTGCTTCGACGTCACCTACGAATCGTGCCGGATTGCCGTGGAACACATGATCCCGGTGATGCTGCTCACCGACGGCTACATCGCCAATGGTGCCGAACCCTGGAAACTGCCAAAAATTTCCGAACTCAAACCGGTCGATCCACGCTTTGAAAAAGCCCGCGACAACGGGCAGGACGGCACACCTTTCCTTCCCTACAAGCGGGATGAAAACCTGGTGCGTCCCTGGGCCATACCCGGCACAAAAGGCCTGGCACACCGCATCGGCGGTCTCGAAAAGGATCATGAGACAGGAAATATCTCCTACGACCCGGACAACCACCACAGGATGACCGAGATGCGGGAGATGAAGCGGGATATGATTGCCAACTTCATCCCCGACCAACAAATGGACGAAGGCAATGAAACCGGCAAGCTTCTTGTGGTTGGATGGGGTTCCACCTACGGAACCATCAAATCCGCCGTAAGCGAAGCCCGGGATGACGGAATGGATGTCTCCTTCCTCCACCTGCGCTATCTGAATCCTTTCCCGAAAAACCTCGGCAGCCTTTTGTCCGGCTTCGAGAAAATCCTCGTCCCGGAAATCAACCGCGGACAGCTGTCGCGAATCCTGAGAGAACGATTCCTGCTTCCGGTGGAAGGCTTCAACCGGGTACAGGGCGTGCCTCTTATGGTAGCGGAACTCAAGGAAAAGATTATCCAAATGTGTAAATCCTGACGATGCCCCCGGTACTCCGGGATCCGTACTTCCAATTACCCGAAATTTTCCGATTAAACGAACTTTCAGAAAGTATTATGAGCACCCAACAAACTGTAAACCGATCCCAGGCCAACGGAAATCTGCAAGCGAAAGACTTTGCATCAGACCAGGAAGTCCGCTGGTGTCCGGGATGCGGTGACTACACCATCCTCAAACAGGTCCAAAACCTGATGCCGAAACTGGGTCTGGAACCTGAAAACATCGTATTCGTCGCCGGGATCGGCTGCTCTTCCCGGTTCCCATACTACATGAATACCTTCGGCATGCATGGTATTCACGGACGGGCACCGGCCATCGCCACAGGGTTGAAAGTCTCACGGCCCGACCTGAGCGTCTGGGTGGTCACCGGTGACGGCGACGCACTCTCCATCGGTGGCAACCACATCATCCATCTGCTGCGAAGGAACCTGGATATCAATGTGCTGCTGTTCAACAACGAGATCTACGGCCTTACCAAGGGGCAGTATTCGCCCACATCGCCGCAGGGACAAGTCACCAAGACCTCCCCTGCCGGATCTGTGGACAGTCCGTTCAACCCCCTGGCACTGGCACTCGGCGCCAACGGCTCTTTCGCAGGCCGCGCCATGGACCGGGATCCAAAGCACCTCCAGAGCATGCTGGAGCGCACCGCCGAACACAAAGGCACCTCCTTCCTGGAAATCTACCAGAATTGCATTGTGTTCAATGACGGCGCCTTCAGTCCCTATACGGACAAATCGCTCCGGGACAGCACCAGTCTTTACCTTGAGGATGGACAACCGCTCGTTTTCGGCTCCGGTGATGCGTTCGGTGTTCGCCTGGATGGCTGCCGGCCGGAAATCGTCGACCTGAGAAGCGGCAAATGGTCCACGAACGACCTCTGGGTCCACGATGAAAAAGACCGGAACAAAGCCTGGCTTCTGACCTCCCTGTTCGATGACAACACCCGTGAGGGCAAACTGCCCAGACCGTTCGGAGTATTTCTGGCCGAAGAGCGTCCGACCTACGAACAGCTTATCCAGGACCAGATATCCGCTGCCATAGAACGTCGCGGAGAAGGCGACCTGGAACAGCTGCTTACGGGAGAAGAGACCTGGACCGTAAAATAAGCGGCCTTGTTGCAGGGTTACGTCAGTAATTCGGGCTTCCAATGAATGCATTTCGGATTACAGTCATCAGGGCATGGCTTCTGTTTGCCCTGTACCTTCTGGTAACTACCGGCCACGTTCACTCTCAGGAGATCGAACGCAAACCGGATTATGACCACAATTTTGTCGTCGGACTCACGCTCAGCGGCGGAGGAGCGGCAGGCCTGGCGCACATCGGGGTTCTCAAGGTTTTTGAAGAGGCCGGAATCCCGGTCGACCTGGTCACCGGCACCAGTATGGGCTCCATCGTCGGCGCGCTTTATGCCATGGGGTACTCGCCGGCTCAAATGGAGGCCGAAGTGCGAAACACCGACTGGCGCGAGCTCTTTGAAGAGCGCGTTGACCGGATATACCTCCCCATGGAGGAAAAAAAG
>SKUI01000160.1 GCA_007122185.1 Rhodothermia bacterium
ACCGGGCGTCCATTGTAACCGACCCGCAGCGCGGCTTTTATATTGTGGCGTATGCGGGCTATCCGGTCAGGGAGCAGGCCGAACAGGCAATGGCGCAGGTACGTGCCCGGATCAACCCCGAGGCCTGGATTTTTACCAGATAGGGTCTTTCTTTGTCCGTCCAGCCAATCGAAAAGGGATTTCCTTTTCCGCCCTGCCAATTGAGAAGGCATTCCCTTTGTCCATCCCGCCAGTCGAAACGGCATTTCTTTTGACCACCCCGCCAGTCGTAGTTGATTCATCTCCAGGCTTATCCCAGCCGGTCTACCGATCCTTATCATCAGGATCTTCTCCGTAGATCATGGAGGCCACGGTATCGGCACTGATGGATGGCATATTTCCGCTCAAATCATGTTTCCAGGCATCCCTTATGCCGGCCAGGACAGTCTGCGGGTCATAGCGGATACCCTTGAGGGCGTTGCTGACTACGGTCAAATCGGGAAAATCAGCCACGGATAAAGAGCCCGTTTCTGCATGGCTTGCGGCATGAGGTGCAACCAGCTGTGATTGCAGTGCTATTTCTTCGATATGCCCTTTGTTGACGACCAGATCCACCGAAAAAGACACGCCATCCATGATGCGGCTGCGGCTCACCTTGAATTTTGGTGATCGGCCTATGTTCCATTCCCACCGGGTGTAGCGTGCTTCGCGAAGCGCGCCGATCTTCTTCAGGTCCGAATCCGAAAGCTTGTACTGTGAGCCAATCAGTCCATCCCGGATCAGCCCCTGAAGCAGATATTCCCGGAATGCATGCACGCTCATTGGCCGGTCCACGAATTCCGAGATATTGGCAACCGTGCTTCGGACCGATTTGTGGCTTTTGGACCGGATCTGTTTCATCCGGACGGACAGCACCCGGTCGAGTTCCTCCAGTTCGGAGTTGAACAGCAGGGTTCCGTGGCTGTACATCCGGCCTTTTGATGAAAACTGGGCGCTGCCGGAGATTTTACGTCCACCGGCGAGAATGTCATTGCGGTCATTCATTTCGGCCGGCACGCCAAGGGTCCGCAGGACACGGACCACAGGAGCATTGAAAAAACGGAAATTGTGGAGGCGGGAAGATTCGTAGCGTGTGACGAAACTGAAATTGAGGTTTTGCGGGTCATGGTAGACCGTGCCCCCGCCTGAGAGCCGGCGCAGGATCGGGATGCCCTTTTCCCGGATGTAGGAGTCGTGGACTTCTTCCAGCACGTTCTGGTTGCGTCCCACGATCACGGATGGCTCATTCCGGTAGAGCAGCAGGTAGTCACGGTCCGGGTCCATGTGGCGCAGGACGTACTCCTCCAGAGCCAGGTTGAACGCGGGGTCGGTCCTGTCTGCATTGTCGATAAAGGCGAGTGATTCCATCCTGCAAATATAAGGAAATCAGTTGAAAAGAGCCCGGATTCGCAAATTATCAGCGGCTAAGATCGCAATGATCTGATAACATTCCGGTAACATTCTGCTAATACGTGCTTTGTTACTTAAGAAGAAAACTTTTACATGGAAACAAGAAAACCTGACCTGGTTGTTATTTCTGATGTGCATCTGGGATCCTATGGGTGCCATACAAACGAGCTGATCGCCTATCTAAAAAGCATACAACCCCGTGTGCTTATCCTTAATGGTGACGTGGTGGATATCTGGCAATTCCGGAAATCCTATTGGCCGGATTCACACATGAAGGTGCTCAAGTGCCTGATGAGCATGCTCACTCACGGCACCAGTATTTACTATCTCACCGGCAATCACGACGAAATGCTGCGCAAGTATTCGCCTTTCCGGCTAGGAAACTTCCATCTGGTCGACAAGCTGGTGCTGGAAATCGACGGTAAAAAAGCCTGGATTTTTCACGGCGATGTTTTTGATGTGACGATGAAGTATTCAAAATGGGTCGCCAAGCTTGGCGGTAAGGGATACAACTTGCTCATCCGGCTCAATAAACTGATCAATTATGTTTCCATACGAGCTGGGAAAGGGCGTATTTCGATTTCGCGCCGAATCAAGAACAGCGTTAAGACAGCGGTTAAGTACATCAGCAACTTTGAGCAGACGGCCACGGATCTGGCCATTGAAAACGGGTACTCCTATGTCATTTGCGGTCATATCCACCGTCCCAATATCGAGGAATTCCGCAATGAGCGCGGGTCGGTAATCTACCTGAACTCAGGTGACTGGGTGGAAAACCTGACGGCGCTCGAGTATTCCGAAAAGTCATGGACCCTATACCGTCACATTGCTGATGATGCCGAAAATGAAGTTGTGACTGACAGGCTTGCGCAAAATGGTAACGGGGCATCCAAAATGCGTCATTCTGATCACAAAGGTCATTCGAATCCCAAAAATGGATTTCGCGAATTTGATTCGTTGCTGAAGCATGCCGTTACTATCCATGAGATAATGGAAGAGCAAGAAAAGCATGAGTTGCGACGGTGAAATAAAAATTCTGTACGGTATACAGGGTACGGGAAACGGGCATATCAGCCGTGCGCGGACGTTTATACCGATGCTGATGAAATTTGCAGAAGTGGATGTGCTGCTGAGCGGTACCTCCTCTGAGGTATCCCTGGGCAGTCCGGTCAGATACCGGGTGCACGGACTAGGTTACACGTTCGGGAAAAAAGGGGGCATCGATTTTATTGACAGTGCCAGAAAGCTGAAACCGGTTCGGTTGATTCGTGATATTACTTCGCTGCCTGTCCATGAATATGATCTTGTCATCAGTGATTTTGAGCCGGTATCTGCAAGAGCTGCCATGCGGGCCGGCAAAATGTGCATTGGCCTGAGCCATCAGGCGGCGTTTTTGTCCTCCCGAAGTCCGCGACCGTCTCGCAAGAGCATGATTGGAGAATATATATTCCGTCATTACGCACCCTGCAGTCATTACATTGGATTTCACTACCGGCAATATGACAGGAACATCTTTACGCCTGTCATTGGCAGCGAGATCCGGCAGCTTGGAAAAGAGCAGCTTATGCCCTCCGATTCTCAGCAGTTCCTGCTGCCAGACACGCCGGGTGTCTGCCTGGAGTCGGCTATGCAAGGGAACAGCTCTGCACTGACCTGCAACCCGGCAGCCTTTACACGCAAGCCGGCAGCCTTTATTCACAAACCAGTTCCCCTTATTCGCAAACACGCGACGGTCTATCTTCCCTCCTATGATGACAAGCGCCTGGTTCCAATATTTGAGCGGATAACCCACATCGACTGGCACATTTTCTCCAAAACAGCGGAGTATCCGTATCGGCGTGGACATGTACAGGTGCATCCTGTGGATGTTGCCGCGTACATTACCAGCCTGGCAACCTGCAGCTGGCTTGTTTGCGGGGCCGGTTTTGAAACGCCGGCGGAGGCCCTTCACCTGGGCAAGCCAATTCTGGCCATTCCCATGGCATGGCAGTACGAGCAGCAGTGCAACGCAGCTGCATTAAAACAGCTGGGAGTGACTGTGCAAACGGCTGTTGACCGGCGGTTTATGGATGTGATCTGTCATTGGATGGAACGGGCAGAGCCTGTAAAAATCACTTATCCCGATCACACGGAAGCAGTTATTGCACGCATCCTGAACATGTACGAACTGGAAAAAACCGGTACCAGGTTTGCCGTGTGATGCGTACTTTTGGGCATGTTCGGATCCAAAGAAACCACACGCGAGTGTCCATCCTGTGCCCTGGAATCATCCACGGAGGAAGAAGTGTGTCCCTATTGCGGTTATGAATTTCCGCCTGAGCACAAAGGGCGCATGGTCATGGCATGGATTTTCGTGATTCTGCTGATTGTGTGGCTGATAACCCGCTGGTAGCTGAGTTATTCGTCAGATGCGAGGAGTTCATACTGAAAAGAGTCTTTCATACTGACAGGCGTGTTCCAGACTGTGAGGCGTATTTCAGACCGCCGGAGTATTTCAGACTGTAAGGCGTATTTCAGACCGTCGGAGTATTTCAGACTGTC
>SKUI01000065.1 GCA_007122185.1 Rhodothermia bacterium
AAATCATCATTCACGCGGCAGCAAACCAGACCCGCGTAGCCCTGATTGAAAATGGTGAATTAGCCCAATTATTTATAGAATCCCCGGAAAACCAACGCACTGTTGGTAATATCTATCTCGCTGAGGTACACAAGGTCATGGCGGGCATCCGTGCTGCGTTCATCGACATGGGTACCCAGAAAGATGCTTTCCTTCACTTCTCTGATACCGGTGAGCACCTGGAGAATTACCTGATCATGCTCAACGGCGAGGATGCCATCCCCAAGAAGCCCCTCGAGGAAATCCGCAAGGAGAAAAGCAACGGGAACGGGTCTGTCACCCAGGAACAGAATCGCGCGGGGGCCCTGCTTGCCCCCAAGCAGAAAGTGCTGGTACAGATTGTCAAGGAGCCTATCGGTTCCAAGGGACCACGCGTATCCACCAATATCACGGTGGCCGGACGCTTTCTCGTGCTTATACCGATGGGTGAGTATGTAGCCGTATCCAAACGGATTCGAAGCCACAAAGAACGCCGGCGTCTGCGCTCGTGCATCTCATCGGTGCTGCCGGACGGATTCGGCGTTATTGTCCGAACCCTGGCCGAGGGACAGTCCGAAAAGGCCCTTCATGAAGACCTCAAGGATGTGCTGGACAAGTGGCAGGCTATTCTGGAGAAGCTGAAAGAAGCCAAGCCGCCTGCCTTGCTGCATCAGGATATGGACATGACTGAGAGCCTTGTGCGCGATCTGTTTGCCAAGGACTACAGCCGCATCCTGATCGATGATGCCAAGGTCCACCGGTCGATCAAATCCTATGTTTCGCGCGTGGCGCCCAACATGGTGCCCAACATCGAGCTATACAAGGGTTCGGAGCACATTTTTGACTACATGAAGATATCACGGGACGTGGACTCGGTCTTCAGTCCGCGCGTGAAAATGCCCAGTGGCGGTTACCTTATCTTTGAACAGACCGAGGCGATGTACGTGGTGGATGTGAACTCCGGCCGCTATGCCGCCAAACGCGACCAGGAGGAAAACTCGCTTAAAACCAACCTTGAGTCGGCCCGGGAGATTGCCAAGCAGCTTCGGTTGCGCGATATTGGCGGGATCATCGTGGTCGATTTCATTGACCTGCGCGAGGATGCAAACCGCAAGAAAGTATACGACGAACTGAAACGGGAGTTCCGGAAGGACCGTGCAAAAACCAATGTCCTGCCCATGAGCGACTTCGGACTGGTTCAGATCACACGTCAGCGGATCCGTCCGAGTGTGGTCAAATCGGTATCGAAAGTGTGTCCCATGTGCGGCGGGTCGGGCAGCATTGTTACGCAGGACACGGTGGTTGTGGATATCGAAAGCTGGCTCACCAAATTCAAGTACAACTACAAGGGGTACTTCACGCTTGATCTGCACCTGAATCCCTATCTGAAATCCATGGTGCAGCGGGGATGGGTCAGCCAGCGGCTTAAATGGCTGTTCAGTTACCGGCTCAACATCAATATAATGGCCGATGCTACCATGTCCATGAACGATTTCAAGTTCATGCTGCACAACTCCGAAATTGACATCACCGATGCGGTTCTCAATGACCAGCCGATTGAGAAGGCGATCACCGAAGCCGACCTGCGCGGACCTGATGACTCACAGAAGAAGAGTGACGATCCCGGCCTGGATTATTTCAAAAAGGATGCGAAACGAGGCGGTGGAAAAGGCAAGGCGGGTGGACCTGACAGCCGCGGAGGCCGGGGAGGTCCCCGGGATGCACAGCAGCGCGGCGGGGGTGGCGCCCAAAAAGGCCAGGATTCACCGACGGACAGAAAATCCGGTGGCAAAGGATCACAAAGCCCGGTCCGTAACGACAGCCGGCCCGGCGGTGACGGCCACAAGGCCGATGAATCCAAACAGGAGACATCCAAACAGGAATCATCCAAACAACAGGCGCAGAAGCAGCCATCGGGACAGTCACGGACACGGGGTCAGTCCCAAAAACAGTCGCAGTCACAGACAGAAAGCAAAGAAAAGGCATCAGAAGGCAAGGAGGACACGCGTAAAAAATCGGCTTCTTCAAAGCCCAACCCCAAAGCAAAATACTACAAATCATCCCGGGAAGAGCCCGACCAGAAATCCGGTGAAAGTGATCCCGGTAATCACGAAAGCATCGTAAAAGACCAGAAACCGGAAAAAGGCAGCGGTGACAGTGCCGCCGGTGACAAGGAGACGAAAAACGAGGACAAATCCAATCTTCCGTCGGCTGTTGAAGTCGCCAGGCAGCACCGGATCGAAAAAGAAGAGCAAGAAAAAAAGGAAAACTGAACCGCATATGACATTCAAGCTTGATGCAACAACCGTAATGGGAATCATCCACAATGGAAAGGCCTGCATTGGCGGTGACGGACAGGCCACCCTGGACAAAGTGGTGATGAAAGCCAACGTCCAGAAAGTCCGGCATCTGTACAACAAACAGGTGCTGGCCGGGTTTGCCGGGTCTACGGCAGATGCATTTACCCTGTTTGAGCGGTTTGAGGATAAACTCAACCAGTACAACGGCACCATTGAACGCGCTGCGGTGGAGTTGGCCAAGGATTGGCGCAGCGACCGCTATTTGCGCAGGCTTGAGGCACTCCTGGTTGTCATGAACCAGGAACGCGGCCTGCTGATATCCGGTCAGGGCGATGTGATTGAGCCCGATGATCACATTTTGTCGATCGGCAGTGGAGGATCCTACGCCCTTGCGGCCGCCCGGGCCCTGAAGCAGAACGCATCCGACCTGACGGCCCGCGAAATGGTGGAACAGTCGCTGCACATTGCCGCGGATATCTGCATCTATACCAATCATAATCTAACCCTGCTTGACATTGAGTGATAATACCCCCCTTTTGAAAGACACCAACCTCACCCCGAGACAGATCGTCGAAGCCCTGGATACCTATATCATTGGCCAGGGTGATGCAAAAAAATCGGTCGCCATTGCCCTTCGCAACCGCTGGCGGCGCCTGAACTCGGATGAATCCATCCGCGACGAGATCGTCCCGAACAACATTATCCTGATCGGCCCAACCGGCGTCGGAAAAACCGAGATCGCACGCCGTCTTGCAAAACTGGCGCGCGCCCCATTTGTGAAGGTGGAGGCCTCCAAGTACACCGAGGTCGGCTATGTGGGACGCGACGTGGAATCGATGATCCGTGATCTGACGGATATTGCCGTCTCCATGGTAAAATCCGAAATGCAGCAGCGCGTCATGAAAAAAGCCGCCGAACAGGTGGAAGAGCGGCTTCTGGACCTGCTTATCCCTCCCATGCGGAAATCGCCCTCCGATCGGCGAACCGGTTTTCAGTCCACCGATACGTCCTTCGACCCGGAGTCGGCGTCAGACTTGGAGCTCAACCAGCGCACCCGCGAGAAATTCCGTGAAAAACTTCGCAACGGCGAGCTGGAAGACCGCAACGTGGAGATCAATGTACAGCCAAGCACCGGCAACCCGATGATGCAGATCTTCGGTCCCGGCGGTATGGAAGAGATGGGAATGAACCTGCAGGATATGCTGGGGAACCTCACCAAGGGACGCACCAAGAAGCGTCAGATGAAAATCCGCGACGCACGGCCCATCCTGCTCAGTGAGGAGACCGAAAAGCTGATCGACCATGATGCGGCCAATCAGGAGGCCATCGAACGTGTGCAGAATTCGGGGATCGTTTTCATCGACGAGATTGACAAAGTCGCAGGCGGATCGACCGGCGACGGACGCGGCGGACCCGATGTGAGCCGCCAGGGTGTGCAGCGCGACATGCTGCCCATTGTCGAAGGCTCCAACGTATCCACCAAATACGGAATGGTCAAAACCGATCACGTCCTTTTTATCGCCTCCGGTGCGTTCCATTCGGCCAAACCCTCGGACCTGATTCCGGAACTGCAGGGCCGTTTCCCCATCCGGGTGGAAATGGACTCGCTGACCGAAGAAGACTTCTACAAGATCCTTACGATTCCCAAGA
>SKUI01000105.1 GCA_007122185.1 Rhodothermia bacterium
CGGGGAATCGCGAGACTGGCAGGTCCGTGCTGTCGGTTTGATGTTGCTGGCCGGCTGAGAAGTCTGGCGAGCGGTCGGATGAGGGATCTGGCGAGAGGTTGGATGAAATCCGCCTTATCTCTGGAACGGCTTTGGTATCAGGGGAAGTCAGGACAAGCAGGTCCGGCCGGAAACGGGATGCCGGTTCTGTAAATGCTGACGAAAAAGGAACAAAGGGAATGGACCGAAACCAGCAGTAAGTCATCCACAGAATGGCATCAAGCCGGCGGGTAGTGTCAATGCCGATCCAGTTTGTTGGGCATGAATCCGTGTCGTTTTCATGCGAGTTGCGTAAAAAAAAACCTTTCAGATGGTAATCCGCTGACCGGATAATCCCGGGCAGATCCCGGTAGCGGAGGGCATTTTTTCCATCGGTCAGAAATAACGCGTCACTTTCAAAGAGGCTGTAAAAATGGCCGGCATTGACATGCGGGAAGGAATCGGGAGTATGTGATTTCTGTGAGTCCATCCAACAGATCAGAGTTTCTTGACAGGAACCATCCAGTCGTGGCTGCAATCCGGAGAGAAGCCGAGACCGGTTTTATCGCCAAGTTGGATATGCGGCCCGGACTCAGGCGAAGTGAAATCCATCTGCAGCAGGGAGCCGGTGTCCAGGCCGTGATCGATCATTCCCTTCATATTGCAAAAGGCTGCGATATGCGCCAGCAGCCTGCGACCGATGGCGGTTTCGATCGATGAGGAGATGGTAACCGCAAGTTTGCTGCGAAATGCCGTTTCCAGTTCCGGGAAAGAGCCAAAAAGCATTGGTTTGATGATCAGCTGCTTCACACTGTTGCTTGATTCCAACTTGTGGATGTCAGCCGGCGACCGTACAGATTCATCCGCAGCCACAGGGATTCCGCAGGCCTGCAATTGGGTAAGCGAACCGGGATCCGGATCCGCCAGCGGCTCTTCGATATATGCGATATTGCCGGGAAGGTCGCCCCGGGTTTGAGCGTTCTGCAACTGTTGGAAAAGGTATTCTGCCTCAGAAAGTGAAAAAGATCTGTTTGCATCAAACCGAAAAACCATTTCAGGAAATGCGGGACAGATTTCCCGAATAATTGCAAATGCGTCATCCGGATCCGCAACTATTTTCACCTTAGCCGTGCGAAATCCACATTCCTGCCGGTATCGTATCAGCTCATTGAGGCTCTTGATATCCATAATTCCGGCCAGGGCATTACAACGTACATATCCCTCCACTGGCACGATCCGGTTCCGCCGGTTCCGTGGCGAATAGTAAAGGTTTCTCCAGTAGACATACAGGGGCTGTTGCGCAGTTCTTGCCTTTTGCTGTTCGGAGAGCATGGACAGTCCGAACCGGACAGAAGGAAGCCGGGACAGTTCCGGCTGCATTGTATCATCCAGAAGAAGCCGGTCCAGGGAACGGTCACGGAATGCCGAGTGGATCCGCTCCGCGTTCACCGTCAGAAAAGTTCCCGCATCGTCGATCGTTTCAGAAGAGAAACCCGGCAACGGAGCAATCTCAGACCATATACCATGGTCATCTCCAAGGATAAAGCCCTCCCGTTCAGAGATTTCACCCTTGGCGACATGGAATGGTTTCCGTAACGGAATGGTGTAACGATAAAGTTTGAGCGTTGAATGTTTCATGGGGGGATGTTTCAGCACTGGATGTTTCATCGGCAGAACATGGGATAAGGGTTCTTGTTACCGGGATAAAACAATACCGAGAGAGAACAGGATTCCGAATGCGGCCATGAACTGGGCTGTACGGACTAGGATGAGGTTGAACTGCTCCTTGCGTGATTCGGTCCAGAAACGGTAGACAAGAAAAGCGGCCGGCAGGATCAGGATCATGGGAAGCAATATAGCCGAATTGTAGGATTCCCTGAAGTAGAAATGTGGCGGGATGGCAAAGGCCAGCAAAACAAGCAGAAGATACTGCCAGCGGGTAAAACGCTCACCAAGAAGCACTACGAGAGTTTTTTTATTGACTTTACGGTCGGTGTGCACATCCCTGTAGTTGTTTGCTGCGAGGATCAGCGTGGAGAGCGCTCCCACGGCCACTCCGGCCCAAAATGCTTCCAAAGACCACAATTGGGCATTGACATAATAGGTTCCCATAACGGCTACCAGCCCGAAGAAAACAAAAACAAACACATCCCCGAGTCCATTGTAGGCGAGAGGAAAGGGTCCGCCGGTGTACAGAAGTCCGCATGTGATACTAAGGACCCCTATCACCAGGACAGGCCATCCGGCATGAAAAACAAGAAAGAGCCCGAGCAGAAATGCCAGAAAAAAAGTTGACAAGGCTGCACTGAGCATGATGTTGGGTGCAATTTCACCGGAAGCCGAAGCACGGGTAAAACCGACGCGCTCACTGGTATCGGCACCGTTACGGAAGTCAAAGTAGTCGTTGGCAAAATTCGTGGCTATCTGGATCAATATGGCGCAGGAGAGTGCAACAAGCGTTGCAGGCCAGTGAAACAGACCGTGCTTCCACGCCAGGGAGCTCCCAACAAGTACGGGTACCAGGGAAGCCGGCAGCGTTCGAAGGCGGGCTGCCTCAATCCAGACAGAGAATTTCATGCGGTAAGGAAATCGATGTAAAAGACTATAAATTTAAAAATAAACAAAACAACATAAGGAATAAGGAGATTCCAAGCTGGAAGCGCTTTTTTGTGTTGTATAAAGCATTTATTCGAATAAATATGAAATAATAAGTCAAAAAATATTTTTTAATTAAATAATTATGGTTTTTAATTCGTAATGCTTTATATTTGTGCTGTCTTGAAATCAGCAAACGGAACAAAAAAACCAGGAGTAATTTTTCATGAGCAAATTGTATAGGAGATTCGATGCACTGGAAGCGGTAAGAAAGGCGGAAGCTACATTGCTTGCAAGAAACGGATCCGGAAAAATGGACATGAACGTTGCAAAGATCTTTGGTGAGAACTGCCTGTCCATGGATACGCTGAAGGAGCGTCTTCCCAAGTCGGTCTGGAAGGTGCTCAAGAAAACCATACGGGACAATGCCCCGCTGGATTATGAAGTAGCGGATGCGGTTGCCGTGGTCATGAAAGAATGGGCCACGGAGAGGGGTGCCACGCATTACACCCATTGGTTCCAGCCGTTGACCGGTGCCACAGCCGAGAAACATGACAGTTTCATCACCCCGAATCAGGGTGGCGGTGCCATGACCCAGTTTTCAGGCAACGATCTCATGCGGGGAGAGCCGGATGCATCGAGTTTTCCCAGCGGCGGTCTGCGTCCCACATTTGAGGCACGCGGCTATACGGCATGGGACCCCACTTCCCCGGCATTTATCATAGAGAACGGCAAAGGATCCACCCTCTGCATTCCTACGGTGTTTGCTTCCTGGAAGGGGGAGTCACTTGACTTCAAAACGCCGCTGCTCCGCTCCGTTGAGGCGCTTAACAAGCAGGCTTTGCGGGCCTTGAAGCATTTTGGAGATGAGAATGCGAGCTGGGTCAACGCCACAGGCGGGTTTGAGCAGGAGTATTTTCTGATCGACCAGGAATATTTCTATCGCCGGCCGGACCTGCTTACTTCCGGCAGGACGCTCTTTGGCGCCAAGCCCCCGAAAGGCCAGGAACTGGACGACCACTACTTCGGATCGATCCCCGACCGTATTCTGTCATTCATGCTGGAAGCGGAACGCGAACTTTACCGGATTGGTGTTCCGGTGAAAACCCGGCATAACGAAGTAGCGCCGGGACAGTTCGAGATTGCACCTGTTTTTGAAAAAGCAAATGTGGCTGCCGATCATCAGCAGCTTACCATGATTACGCTGAAGCGCATTGCAAGGAAATACGGGTTGGTCTGTCTGCTTCATGAAAAACCGTTTGCCGGACTCAACGGAAGCGGAAAGCATGCCAACTGGTCCCTGGTGACAAGCAAAGGGGCCAATTTGCTGGAGCCGGGCGACAGTCCGCACG
>SKUI01000204.1 GCA_007122185.1 Rhodothermia bacterium
CTGGAGTATGCCAAGCGGATCGTGGGCCTGATCAAGCAAAGCCATATCAGCTGGGTGGATGAAAACGGCTGCAGTGAAGAGGCCTGGAATCATTTCTTCAAACTGGCTGACTTTGATCCAAGGGATTACGGCATCCAGAATCCCTATGAGGTCGGCGAGGTTGATGACGCCATGTAAGGCGAAATCGATGATGCCAGGAAAGTCGTATTCAGTGATCCTATGAATGACGGATTCAATGATGCCATGTAAACAAACTCTCCTGTATTTTTGTATATCAGAGTTACAGTATGCCCGATAATATTGATAAAATTTCTACTGCTCCCGTCAGCTTCATGGATGCCCTGGTGGAATCTGACCGCTTCGTGCAGTTTATCGAGAGAAGCCGGTTGGAAAAGGAATCCGGCTTCCTCACGCTGTGCATCCCATTCGAAAATATTGATCCGCTTGCCGTCCTCGAACTGAACGGGGACTCCAATGGAACGAGATTTTTCTGGGAACGACCGGACCAGGAGATGGCAATTGCAGCAGGAAACCGTGTGGCATTGATCAAGAATACAGGAAGCAACCGCTTTGAGAAGGTCTCCGCCCAGGCCAACGCCCTGCTTTCCAAAGTCAGCCACTTCAGCGAGATCAGTCACAGCATGGCCGGCGCACATCTTGTGGGTGGTTTTTCGTTCTTCGACCAGCCGCTATCCGGTGCATGGAGTCCGCTCGGAAACGCTTCCTTTTTTCTTCCGGAGTGGTTTCTTGTGCGGGACGGACAGTTTTCCATGATCAACATCACCCGTCCGTGGAATACCAATGATTCGCTGGATGGCATCCGTGACTGGTTCAGCGACTGGATCCATGAATTCATTGAGCGTCTAAGCACAAATCTGGAGCGAAGCCGTGTCCTCCAGGATGATACCGCACCCGGAAAAAACATCACCTCCCTGGAAGCCGATCATGAACGGCTGCGCTGGATCAACAACGTTCAGTTGGCGCGGGACGGCATCCACAGCAAACGTTACCGCAAGATCGTCATCGCCCGGGATCTGCGCCTGCGAACCGAAAACAGGGTTTCCAGCACAAAACTGGTCCATTTTCTGCGTAAGGAATACCCATCCTGCTACTCTTTCATGTTCCAGCTCAACGGCGAGGCCACTTTCCTGGGCAGCACGCCAGAAAAGCTTCTTTCGCTGCAGTCCCAGTACGTAAAAACCGAGGCGCTGGCCGGCAGCATGTCTCGCGGACTCACTGCAACGCAGGATGCGATCAATGAAAAGAAATTGCTGGAAAGTACCAAGGATCGGGAAGAGCACGCTTATGTGCTGGATTCGATCATGGAAAAACTGTACCAAATCACCGATTCGCTGGAACATGCACCGCGTCCGGTCATAAAGAAGTACGCCAACGTGCAGCATCTGTGCACGCCAGTGGCCGCATCGCTGTCCAGCGAGATGAACGCGGTGGATATCGTTGCGCGGCTCCATCCAACCCCTGCCGTGGGCGGGTACCCGGAATCCGGGGCGCTGCACCACATCCAGGAACTCGAGCAGTTTGAGCGCGGATGGTATGCCGGTCCGGTCGGCTGGTTCAACGCCAACCGGCGCGCCGAGTTCTCCGTGGCCATCCGCAGCGGACTGATCCGGCGCAAGCATGTCCAGTTTTTCGCCGGATGCGGAATCGTCGAGGATTCGGTTCCCGAAGCCGAGTGGGAGGAGACCCGACTGAAATTCCTGCCTATGCAAAAAGGACTGGAATATGCCCTCGAATGAGCATGCGGCCCTGTCGCTGAAATGGAGTTTTCATCTGGTGGATGCGCTCTGGCGCCACGGTGTACGCGAAGCGTTCATCAGCCCCGGTTCGCGCTCCACTCCGCTCACCCTTGCATTAGTGCACCATCACGGGATACGGTGCCATTCCGTGCTTGACGAGCGTTCGGCGGCGTTCATGGCGCTTGGCGCTGGCAAGGAGAGTGCAAGGTCAGCATGGCCATATTCATCTTTCTCATCAGCTTCCGCGTCAGCATCTGAATCTGGATCTGCATCCGTTTCGGTACCATCACAAGCAGCTTTACCCGCTTCCCCGCATGCCCCGGCCCTGTTTGTCTGCACATCGGGCACGGCCGTGGCCAACGCCCTGCCAGCCGTGGTGGAAGCGCGCATGTCCGGCACGCCGCTCATCGTGCTATCAGCAGACCGGCCCCCCGCCCTGCGGGCCACCGGTGCATCGCAGACTATTGATCAGGTCAAGCTGTTCGGCGACTATCCGGTCTTCTTTTTTGATGCCGGCGAACCGGTGGATGCCGACGGTGATTTCCGGCGCATCGGACGACTCGGATGGCAGGCAGTGCACTACGCTATGAGCCGGAGCGGACCGGTCCACCTGAACCTGCCGTTCCGCAAACCGCTGGAACCGGATGCCGAAACGATTGCAGAGTACCGGGAAAAGTACCTGCAGGATGCAACGAGCAGTCGGGATACAACCGGCAGACCGGATACAACCAGCCACACCGCCGGACTCATCTACCCTGAACATCACCGTGGTACCCAGCCAACGACGCTGGTGGAAGCGCCGCGTCCCCTGCCCGATGCCTTGCGCGACCTGCTGGCCAACAGCAGCCGGAACCTGGCCGTCATCGGACCTGAACTGCGCAGGGCCGGCTCGTTTTTTCATTTCTGCCGGCTAAACGGCATCCCCGTGCTCAATGAATCGGGCGGCACCGGATCGGAAGGAATCTTCCTCAACCGTCATTCGCTGGTCCTGATGGACTCTAAAAAACGCTCCGATCTGGCGCCTGACCTGGTGTTGCGCGCCGGCGGAGATCCGGTGCACCTTACAACGCTCGAGGCGCTGGCGGGCTGGGACGTGCCTCAGGTGGTTTTCGGTGACCATCCGGACCATCCGGACGCCTCCCTGTCGGCCACTCATTACGTGAGCGGATCTCCCGCTGACTACGACTTTCCTGCCGGTTTCACGGCCGATGTTCCTTCTGATCTCCGATCTCCTGATCGTTCCTCTTCCAATCTTCCAGCCAGTGCGACCCAGGCCGCTTATGCCAAACATTGGACCGACGCGGTTCACCAGGCAGCCCAAAAACAACGCGTTCGCCTGCAGGCAGAGTCACGCCTGACGGATGCCCACACATATTCCACGCTGCTCCCGCTCATCGCGCGCGAGTCCGAAACCCTGATGGCCCTCTCCAACTCCTTCCCTATCCGGGATTACATGGAATTCGGTCCGGAGGAGGTCGTCCAGAAGCATCCGCTGCTGGTCAATCGCGGCGCCAGCGGCATCGACGGGGTAACATCCTCGGCTGCCGGTGCGGCGCTGGCCCGAAACAAACCGGTGGTGCTCTTCACGGGCGACCTGGCCTTCCTGCACGACACCGCGGCACTGAACAACTTGATGGCCCGCGGCCTGGCACTGAAAATCATCGTGCTCAACAACCACGGCGGTACCATCTTCCGCTTGCTGCCTTTGGACACCGATGATCCCGCTTTCATCGACTATTTCGAGACGCCGCAGCGAGTGGATTTTCAGGATATCGCCCGTGCGCACGGCATCCCGTATGCGCTGGCCGAGACCCCATCCAACCTGGAACCGGCATGGCAGTCACTTCTGGCGCACCGCACTGCCATTCTGGAGTGCCGTACCCATACGGACGCCTCCATGAAGCAGCGTTCGTCGATTTGACCCGGTTTTCTTCGCAAAGGTTCTAAAACCCCGGCTTTTCATGGAAACAACCCTTCACAATGGACTGGAATTCCGCGTGACCCGGTTTGACGGAGGGCCTAATTTCCGGTTTGACAGGGATCCATGTGACTGGCTTGCAAGGAGTCCAAAGCCTCATCATGACATAAATTCCAAGAAGCCGTTTCTTGTGCTGCTTCATGGCTTTCTGGGCAGCGGCGAACAGTTCTCGCACCTGATGCCGGAGCTCCGAAAAACCTGCCGGCCCGTGACGGTGGA
>SKUI01000077.1 GCA_007122185.1 Rhodothermia bacterium
CTTGCCGGTGTGGACTTTGACTGTGTGCTCATAATTTGTCTTTGGGAACGATTGCTGCCGTTGCTTCCATTTCACAGGCCATATCCCCTTGAACAGTAGCCTTGCCCTTCATTGTCAGGAAGTTGCGACGTTCACTAATCAGTTCCACTTCTATGAGAAGCTGGTCGCCGGGCACGACCGGCCTGCGGAATCGCGCATTTTTTATGCCCGAGAAGACGATTATGACGTCATCCGGATTTTCAATGCGGTTTTTGAGCGTCAGCAGACATCCGGCCTGGGCAAGGGCCTCCACCTGTAGCACTCCCGGCATGACGGGGGACGATGGAAAGTGGCCATTGAAAAACTCCTCATTGACAGAGACGTTTTTTATGGCAACGATGTGCTTATCCCCTATCTCAAGTACCCTGTCAATCAGAAGGAACGGATACCGGTGAGGAAGCAGTGACTTTATTTCATTGATGTGCATGACATTTGATTTAGTTTGGATGCAGTCAAAAATACACAACTTGACCCAAGGAACCAATGCTGGCGCAGGGATAAGAGTTGGATGGAGTGCAAATGGACTCGTTTCACGTGGGACAGAGGTGCCGTCCGGACCTGGCACAAGAACTACAGTACTTCTCCGATGTAAATATACGCAATCCCCTGCATCAAAGGTTTGCTGTCAAATGATTTAAAGCGACCTGTCTTCTTCATCAGGGAAAGGAACCGGTCGCCCGCCGGAAAAGCAGCACTGGTTTCAGGCAGATACTGGTAGGCCTGACGATTGCCGCTGATCCATCCGCCCAGAAGCGGTATGACATATTTGCTGTGCCATTGGAAGGGATACTTCATGATACCGTGAGGCTGTCCAAATTCCAGGACCACGACTTTCCCATTCGGCCTGACCACACGCGCCATTTCGGAAAGAGCGGTGACGGGGTCGTCCACATTGCGGATGCCAAAAGCAATACTGCTGATGTCAAAACGATCATCTTCGTAGGGCAGGTCCATGGCATCTGCTACCTCCCAGATGATCTTCAACCCTTGCTTTCTGGATTTCTCCGGGGCTGGTACAAGCATTTCGGCACAGAAATCAGTGCCTACCACGGTTCCTGATGATCCAACAGCTTTTTTATAGGCAATGGCCAGATCTCCGGTCCCGGTAGCACAATCAAGCACACTCATTCCTTCCGAAGCCCCGGTAACCCGGACGGTTTTTTTTCGCCATCTGTGGTGCACTCCAAGGGAGAGCAGCGAGTTAAGCAGATCGTACCGCCCGGAGATGGAGGCGAACATCCGCCGTACTTCTTCGCTCATTTGATTATTTCCTTTTCCTGTACTTTCGTAGGACTTCCTGTTGCTTTCCGATCAGTGTGAGAATCTCTTTCTCCATCGCATCCACTTCCCTTACCGGGATGTCTTCCCTGATCGCATGTTTCAGGATGATCATCTTTAATACCCTGTCATTGAGCAATAACGTTCCCTGAATCAGTTTTCCATACAACCATTCCACTAAAAAACGGAACCATCCGAACTTCAGAACACAAAAAACCAAGATTCCAAGGAACACCGAGGTATACTCACCGGTAATTCCCATCCAGCTCAGTACCAGCATGGACACGATGACAACCACGATCTCTTTATCGATCAGCCATAGCAGCCTTGTGAGTGGAATGCTGATAACACTGCTTTTATTGATGTGCCATACCGGCACAAAAAAAAGTGCAATGAGCAGCGCAGGATATAATCCCGAGAAGTACAGGAGCAGCATGAAAAGTACGATCCCGATATTGTCGGCACTGCGGATCCAGATCTCGGATTGCTTTATCAGTTTTTCGAGTGAGTGGATTTTGAGCAGGCCCGGGGCATATTTCTCCAGTGCCTCTGATGTGATGTGAAACCAGTTGCCGGCAGAAGTAAAAATACCGCGGGGTGTCTCTATGAAATGACTGTCGGGATGACGGGACAAGCTCATTGAAATAACCGATCAATTCCGTCTTTTATTCAGGTAATGAATCGGACGGCAATTTATTGTAATCCTGAGTAAACGACAAACCGTGATGGCCCTCTTTCTATTTCTGGCTTTCTCCATGCCATCTGAAGGTGAACGCATCTGAATCTGTTTTTGCAGTAATAATTGTATTTACAGTTGCATCCTCATCGGAAGATTCTGTTCCCGCCATCAGGCCCTCGCTATGGTTGCCACACCTGTTTTCCCGCAGTATCCCCTTATGAGCGATGCCAGCTCAAATACCGTTGCACCGGTGGTGATAACATCATCAACAATGATCACATCCCGGTTCACAAACGTTTGCTGTTCCCTGATCACAAAAGCGCCTGAAAGGTTTTTTCTTCTGTTGAATGCATTCAATCCCGTTTGTGTCCGGGTATTCCTGATGCGTTGCACGGCGCCATGGGGCGCGATTTCTGCACCGGTTACATTGGCAATGCCAAAAGCAATCAGAAATGACTGGTTATATCCCCTTTTTCGCTCTCTTGCTGGATGCAGCGGTACCGGCAGCAATATGGTTTCATGACTGATACGCAAATAGCTGTTGTTTAGCAGCTCTTTTCCAAGTTTTTCTCCCAGAGTGACTCCCAGATCTGCCAGGCCGCTGTATTTGACATGGTGAAGCACATCCTGAAGAAAACCTCCCTTGTCAAACTCCCAGAGTGTATGTTGCATGGTTATCCACTCGGGCAGCACCAGCCCCTCAGAGGACTCCCTGCCGTCTTCATTGGATGGTTCGAAAGCATGGTCCAGACAGTATGTGCACAAATGACACCGATCGACCTGCCGATCACCGCAAACCAGGCAGGATACCGGATAGAGCAGATCAAACAGGTCATTGCCCGCGCTCGTAAGTAACTTGAACATGACTTAAAAATTAATGGATGGATGTGAGTGTATCAGCCTGCAACAGGGCCGGAAAACGTTCGGATGCCATCGATACATCATCGCTGCCGTCGATACATCATCGCTTCTGATACTGTGTGACCTATAGATGACGGAGCCGGCCATTCCTTTCATTCAGAGCACAATAATCCGGGAAAAAACGCGATTTAAAAACCATCCTGGAGCGTTTCCAAAAAAATTGGTTAATTAGGGATTCAGCGTTATCATTTACTATATTTGTGCAAATTTCATTCTGATACTCCATTTTGCAGGTACTCCCCTATGTCCCAATTTTTTGAAGACCTGGTTCGAATTCGGAAAAACAAGCGGCTGAGCAAGCAGGACGTGTTCTACAAGTGCCGCATACCGATAGAAACCATTGAATCCATTGAAGACGGATCCATCTTATCCGGGAAGATGCGAAACAAAACGTATGTTCGAAGCTATTTCCGTACCTATGCCAAAGCCATTGGCGTAAGTGATGAGGACGTTACCACCGCGCTCGATGAACATGATGCGGGCCTGTACAATCAGGGGTTACTGATCCAGTACCTTCCGGAACAGGCAGAAGATGTTTCCGGATCTGCGGAACAAAAGAATAAGGAGGCAGATTCGGCTGGCCAGGCCAAAGAAAACCGGACAAGTCAGGAGAAAGAGTCAGAAAAAAAAGACAAGACGAAAATCGAAAAAAAGGAGGGAACGGCAAACCAGAAGAGTAAAACCATTACTCCTGAAACCCAGGAGAAAACTGTCAGGGACGTAGAATGGGAGGATGACAGCATCAAAAAAATCCGTTCCACATCCACTACCGGATTTTCATCTGCCGAATCCCGGAGCAAAGATGCCACTACTCCTGCAGAACTACCCGATCTGCCAAAACTGGAGGGTATCGACTGGGCATCCAAAGTCAAGCAAGCGGTCTATCGACCCCAGCGAAACCGGCTTTTGTGGGTAATCCTGGCTACACTCCTGGCGCTGGCCCTGGCTCTGGCTTCCATTGTATGGTATTGGCGAAGCGCCGAACCGGATCCCGGTGCTCCTCCTGCCACGGAAGGCCGGATTCCGGCGGAAACTGTGCCGCCAACTCAGCCAGATAGCGACACACAGCTGCAGCCGACCGAAGAAGCTCCGGAAGCAACGGATCCGGTACCGCCGGATGTAACCGCAGCTGAGGAACCGGAAGCCGTCGAAGAAACACAACCCCCTCCGCCACCGCCGACCCGCGAGGAAATCGCTGCACAAATTGCGGCATTTTCCACCACTGGCGACACGCTGTATGTCCACGCCTATGCCTTGCTTGGAAATCTGGAACCCATTCGTGTCGTTTCCGATATTTTCGCAGCCAATGATCTCCAAAACACACCGCCGCGCCCTTACTGGGTGGAACAGTATCAGGCCATGAGATTTGACTTCCTTGATGAAATCATTTTGCAGGGCAGCCTGGCACGCATGGTGCTCCTGTTCAACGGGCATGTCATTGAGGACTTTGACCCTTTTTTCACGGACGGTTCCAGGATACGGATAACCCGGGACCTGCTTATGGAAAACAACCTGTTTTACATTGCTGAAACCGATCCGTTCTCCGAAATGCCGCCGCCGAGACGTATCGTTGAACGGCCTCGTTTTTCACCCTGACCCAGCACCTCAGAACTATGAATGCAGATCAGGCCAGGGAGCGCGTCCGGGAACTGCGGACGCTTCTCAACAAAGCCAACGATGCCTATTATCAGGAGGCCGAACCGCTCATGTCCGACCGGGAATACGACAGTCTCCTGGAAGAGCTGCGCCAGCTGGAAGAGGAACACCAGCTTTTTTCGCCCGATTCACCAACCGAACGTATTGGGGGTGAACCAACCAGGGAGTTTCCCACGGTCACGCATCCGGTACCGATGCTCAGTCTCTCGAATACCTACAGCCGCGAGGAACTGGATGACTTCGACCGTCGCGTCCAAAACCTGCTGGGACATGGCAACTACAGCTATTTGGCAGAACTGAAGTACGACGGTATGGCCATCCGGCTGCGTTACAAAAATGGCCGGCTGGTTCTGGGAGCCACCCGGGGCGATGGATCCCAGGGTGACGATATCACGGCAAACATCCGGACGATCCAGGATGTGCCGCTGACCCTGTCCGGCAGCTACCCGGATGAACTGGAAGTGCGGGGTGAGGCCTATATGGAACTGGCCGCATTTGCAAAAATGAACAGCGCGCGCGAGGAGAACGGGGAAACCGTATTTGCGAATCCCAGAAATGCCACGGCCGGCACGCTCAAACTTCAAAACCCCTCTATCGTGGCCAAACGTCCCATTCGCATGTTTGCCTACGACCTGCTGCTGGAGGATGACGACAGGGAACGCACACAGCAGGAAAAACTCGAGCTGCTGGAAAAGATTGGATTTCGCGTTTGTGAGCATCGCTCCCGCTGTCCGGGTATCACGGATGTTCACCGGGTCATCGAAACATGGGGAAAACTTCGAAAAGAGCTGCCGTATGAAACGGACGGAGTGGTCGTAAAGGTGAATGAAGAACGGTACCGCGACATCCTGGGGCAGACCGCAAAAGCACCTCGCTGGGCCATAGCTTACAAATTCGAAGCGGAACAGGCCCTCAGCCGCATCCACGGCATCACACTTCAGGTGGGACGCCTGGGCACGATCACACCGGTTGCGGAGCTGGATCCGGTGCTTCTGGCCGGAACCACCGTCAAACGCGCCACACTGCACAATGAAGAGGAGATCCGTAGAAAGGACATCCGGGTCGGTGATCGTGTCGTCGTCGAAAAAGCGGGCGACATCATTCCACAGGTGGTCAATGTTGTGCTGCAGGAGGATGGGCAGCGCGGAGAACCCTTCAAAATGCCGGAAAACTGTCCCGCCTGCGGCTCCCATCTGGTGAAACTTCCCGAGGAGGTTGCCTGGCGCTGCACCAACAACCAGTGTCCACCCCAGGTACGCAATCGCCTGGAACATTTTGCATCCAGGGATGCCATGGATATTGACGGCTTGGGTGAAGCGGTCGTGGACCAGCTGGTCTCACAAGATCTTGTCAGCACTTTCCCCGATTTGTACCGTCTCACCGCCGGCGACCTGGTCCCCCTCGAACGCATGGGCGAAAAAAGTGCGGACAACTTGATCGCATCCATCCACAATAGCAGGGAAAAGCCTTTTGAGAAGGTGTTGTACGCGCTTGGCATCCGCTTCGTCGGGGTTACGGTCGCGCGGGACCTTGCCCGTGCCTTCCGGTCGATCGACGCGCTGGTGGATGCATCCGAAGAAGATCTGTCCGCGATAGAGTCGATCGGGCCGCGGATAGCCAGGTCTGTGCGCTCATTTTTTGAACAGCCCGAAAACATGGAGATGATCCGGCAGCTACGGGAAATGGGGCTTTCCTTCCTGTCGGAGGGACCGGATACGGCATCCGACAAGCTTGCAGGAAAAACGTTTGTACTGACAGGCGCGCTACCCACCCTGAAACGCAGCGAGGCGCAGGGACACATCGAAAAACACGGCGGCAAGATAACCTCTTCCGTCAGCAAAAAAACCGACTTTGTGCTGGCTGGCGAAGAGGCCGGAAGCAAGCTGGACAAAGCAAAAAAACTGGGGATCAGCATAATCAGCGAAAATGATTTTTTTAAGATGATAAAGTGACCGGATTTGTTATTTTACCAACTGTCCTGCAACCTGACGGATACCAATGCGATGGGCGGCCAATGACACCATCCCCCATGCAGATACCGAATCCGGATGTTCCGGGAGAATCTGGAATCCTTACAGTTATAAACAGATGAAATTTGAAATTCAGACCGAAGAAGATTACTCCATCATGACGCTTAAGTCGGAGCGGCTCGACAGCAAAGTGGCACCCGAACTGAAAAGCCAGTTCATCGTGCTTGCCAATACCCGGGATACCGGACATCTGATCCTGGATCTTGGCGCTGTTACCTTTGCCGATTCCAGTGGCCTGGGTGCGCTGTTGCTGGCCCAGCGGCTGTACCGCGACCTGGACCGCAACCTCGTTCTTTGCAACGTGCCGGAACGCATCCGCAAGCTTCTTGAGATCTCTCAACTCAACAACGTGTTCACCATTGCTTACGACACATCCGAAGGCATCTCCCTCGCCTCCGAAACAGCCGGGTGACACTACGTATGAAACCGCGGGATTGACAGCTATTTTTCGACATAACCGCCCTCCTTTACCGGATATTATTATACATGGGACTTACACTTGTTGACCTTCTGGTTATTATTCTTTATTTGCTGCTCTGTGTTGTCATCGGTATCAAGGCGGGTGGACGGCCTTCCGACTCCACATCCTATTTCAAGACAGACGGCAAAGTTCCCTGGTGGGCCGTTTCCCTTTCGGTGGTAGCCACCGAGACCAGCATGCTTACGGTCATTTCGATCCCGGCCGTCGCCTACCTGGGCAGTTTCGTTTTCCTCCAGATTGTATTCGGGTACATACTCGGCCGGATTGTCGTCGCCTGGCTCATCCTGCCCTCCTATTTCAAGGGAGAGCAGAAAACGGCCTATACGTTTTTCAAAGAACGTTTCGGTCCCGGTTTCCAGCGGCTTATTTCGATTGTCTTCCTGGTGACCCGCCTGCTGGCCGACGGTGTGCGGCTTTTCGCTGCGGCCATTCCCATCAAGGTGATCACCGGCCTGGACTATCCCGTATCCATCTCCATCATCGCGGCGCTCACCCTGGCCTACACCTATTACGGCGGACTGAAGTCCGTGATCTGGATTGATGTGCTGCAGCTGGCCGTGTACACGTTCGGCGGCGCTTTCGTGATATGGTATGCGGGGACGCACATAGTGGATCCGCTTATGCCCATGCTGGCGGATGCCGGCAAGCTCAGTGTCATCGTATGGCCGGAGTCGCTCACCTTTGTTTTCACCGAGCCCTACAACATCATTGGAGCTGTCCTTGGAGGTATGTTCCTTTCGATGGCATCGCACGGGGTCGATCATCTGATGGTGCAGCGGCTGCTCGCCTGCGGTGAACTCCGCAAGGCCCGGATGGCCATCGTCTCCAGCGGATTTCTGGTACTGATCCAGTTCGTGCTTTTTCTTTTTGTGGGGATGGCGATCTACGGCTACTACAACGGTCTTTCCATTGCAGAGCTCAACCTGACTCAGGCCGATGAAGTGCTGCTGAAGTTCATTAATGAGGAAATACCTGTCGGTATAGCCGGCCTGCTCATTGCCGGACTTTTCGCCGCCGCCATGAGCACGCTGAGCAGCTCGCTTTCGGCACTGTCCTCATCCACCCTGTTCGATGTCTTCCCAAAACTGTCGGAACTGCCCAACTCCATGAAGATATCCCGGGGATTTACGCTGATGTGGACCGCCATCTTCATTTTGTTTGCCATATCGTTCACCAGTACGGAAAACCCGGTCATCGAACTGGGCCTTGCCATTGCCGGTTTTACCTATGGCGGCCTGCTGGGTGCATTCTTTACGGGCCGATACACCAATGTCAGCCGGACCAGTGCCACCATAGCACTGCTGGTATGTGTCTTTTCAATGGCGGCTATCATATTTTTGGGAAATATCGCGTATCCATGGTATACTTTGATAGGTGTCTCCATTTTCTTTACAACCGCAGCCATAGCGCACGCCATATCATCAATTCTGCAAAAAGTCCGTCGTCAGCCCGGTTCATGAACCGGACTGCATATTTGAAAATCATATTCTGACCAATCGTATGGGTTTTCTGGAAAAACTGGGACTTCAAAGAAAGAAAAAGACATTCGTTCCTTTCACGACCGAGAAGATGAAAAAGGACGAGGCCCCGAGGTTCTTCAACAGGAACAATGTCACCAAAATTATCATCAGCCTTGGCTTTCTCGTACTGATCATAGCCCTCTACCCCAGGACAGAGGTCCAGGAAATGGCTTACAGTATTGGGGAACCCTGGCGTAGCGATAATCTCACTGCTCCGTTTACCTTCAGCATCCTGAAACAGGAAGAGGAGATCCAGGCAGAGAAGCACGAGATCCGCCAGAACACCAATCCCATTTTTATCCTGAAGCACGAAGCGGAAACCAGAACGCTCCGGGAACTCGATACCCTCTTCACCAATCTGACTTCCGTACTTGAAGCGTATGCCGACTGGCAGGAATCGCGCATGCTCGAGTCGGCGCAGCAGGCGCTGGAAGACAGCCTTTACTACATACGCACCCGTAACCGGTCCCAAATTGGCCTGGATGACAACGCCTGGGAGCCCCTTCTTTCACTGTATGCCCATGACCGGCTTCATGCTCCTTCAGACGACCGCTCAGGCAGATCCATAGCCAAAGAACTGCACGATGTGCTCAGCGACCTGCTTCGCGAACTGTTTTCCGATGGCATCATAGATACTTCGAAAGAGATCATCACAACACCGGACATCACGATACGGGACCTCCGGGACCGGACCGAAAGAGAAGAGTCGGTCCAAACGGTACGTACCATGAGGGATGCAAGGGAGTTCGCAAGAATTCGGCTTTCCGGGCAATTCGAAGATGGCCTGATCCGCTCCGGCATACAGCTTTTCAACATGGTGGCGGAACCCAACCTCGTTTACAGTGAAGAGGACACCGCACAGAGAATCCAGGACCGCATCGACCGTATCTCCACTACCAGGGGTGCCGTTTCTGCCGGCCAGACCATTATCCGTCGCGGCGATATCATCACTCCCGATCGCCATGTCATTTTGCAAAGCCTCGCAAGGGCACGTGCCGAGCGGGCAAGTGACATTGAAATCTGGAGCAAATACACAGGCGAAACCATTCTGGTGATAGCCGTTTTTCTCATTTTCTTCCTGTATCTCTATCTTTACCGGCGCTCCATCTTCGACCGCAACCCCATGCTGCTGCTGGTCTTCCTGACTATTGCACTGGTCTACAGCATAGGTGCCTTCGTGGCACGGGTCGACGACCTCTCCCCCTACCTGGCACCTTTTGCCATCGCGCCGATTCTGCTCACCATCATTTTCGATTCACGGGTCGGACTCATGGTCACCACGCTCATTGCCTTGCTGGCCGGACTCATGTTCGGCAACAGCTTTGAATTCGCGGTAGCTACCATAACGGCTTGCAGCATAGGGGTTTACTCTGTGCGTGATGTCAAGGATCGCAGCCAGTTCTACATCACAACCCCCGGCCTTATTTTCTTTGCCTATGCCATTGTGCTTTTGGCATTTACACTTACCAAGGTGGGTGGATGGAGCATTTACTTCGACAATCTGCCGTTCCTTGCCGGCAACGCTGTCGGTATCTGGCTCACTTATCCGCTGATCCTGCTCATTGAGAAAGCGTTCCGGATCACCACCGACGTCACGCTGCTTGAACTCAGTGACACCAACAAACCCATCCTGAAGCGTCTCATGCTGGAAGCCCCGGGAACGTTTCACCACAGTCTTCAGGTAGCCAACCTTGCCGAGGCAGGCGCGGCAGGTATCGGTGCCAATGCCCTGCTTTGCCGCGTAGGCGCCCTGTACCACGACATCGGCAAAATGGAGAAGCCGCAATACTTTGTGGAAAACCAGATGAGCGGAAATGCCCACGACAAGCTCAAACCGCGCATGAGTGCCCTGATCATTAAAAATCATGTGGATGCCGGCGTGAATATGGCAAAGGAAATCGAGCTGCCGGAAATGATCATCGACTTCATAAAAACGCACCACGGAACGTCTCTGATCCGGTTTTTCTATGAAAAAGCGATGAATGAATCCGGAAACGAGCAAGAGATCCAGGAGGAGGATTTCCGGTACGACGGACCCATTCCCAACAGCAAGGAAACCGGGATCCTGCTGCTTGCCGACGGCGTGGAAGCAGCCTCGCGGTCCATGTCCGACCACTCCTATTCAAAGCTGGAAAACCTTGTAAACCGCATGGTCGACGACCGCCTCGCCGAGGGTCAGCTCAACAACTGTGCCCTCACACTCAAAGACCTCAAGGTCATCAAAGATGTGTTTACCCGCATCCTGCAGGGGATGTATCATGGACGCGTAAAGTATCCGGGACAGGAAGAACAAGAAGCAGGTGGTGATGAAGACACCGGTGCAGAAACGTCATAAGTATATATCCCCCAATGAGCTATTTTGACGACGAAAAGCAACAGTACCTCAACTTTCTGAAACTGGAAAAGGGTCTGTCGCATAATTCGCTCGATTCCTACGGGCGCGACCTGCGCCGATACCTTGACTTTATCGGAAGGGATATCGGCATACCGGACATGGCAGGCATCACCCTGGAGCATATAGAGAACTTTTTGAGGGAACTGTTGGCAATGAACCTGTCCGTGAGCTCCATTTCCCGGAACATTTCATCCATCCGGGGATTCCACCAATTTGCCGTGATGGAGCGCTGGTGTCCGGCCAATCCGGCAGAGCTGATCGAGCTGCCCAGAAAAGGGCGCACATTGCCGGAGGTGCTGGACCAGCAGGAGGTGATTGCGCTTCTTGAAGCGCCGGACCGTTCCAATCTGCTCGGCAAACGCGATGCCGCCGTGCTGGAACTGATGTACGCCACCGGTCTGCGCGCCTCGGAAACCGTGGAACTGGAAAACGATCAGTTGATAGCCGAACTGCATCTGCTTCGCATCATCGGCAAAGGGAACAAGGAGCGCCTGGTACCCGTTGGCGGGATGGCCATGAAAGCCCTGGACGATTACCTGAAAAACGCGCGGCCTTTTCTCCGCAAGAATGTATCCGATGCCAAAAACCGGCTCTTCCTGAGCTATCGTGGCAAACCGCTGACACGGATGAGCCTGTGGCACATCGTCACCGGCGCGGCCCGTGAGGCCGGATTGCAGAAACAGATCCATCCACACACGCTCCGCCATTCGTTTGCCACGCATCTGCTGGAAGGCGGGGCCGACCTTCGCGCCGTGCAGGAGATGCTCGGGCACGTATCCATTCTCACCACGGAAATATACACGCATATTGACCGTTCCTTTCTCGAAGAAGTCCACAAGTCATTTCATCCCAGAGCCTGAAACCACGACATGATCCCCAAAATAAAAAAACCGGAAGTGGTGCAGTCCATCCAGTGGATTGACGACCATATCCGTATCATCGACCAGACCTACCTTCCTCACCGCGAGTTTTTCCTGGACATCTTTGAGGTCGGCCGGGTATGGGAGGCCATCCGGTCGCTCAGGGTACGCGGGGCGCCCGCCATCGGCATTGCAGCGGCTTACGGTGTCTACCTCGGGGTCAGGGATCTGCCTGAAGACAGCATCCAGCCGTTTCACACCGATGTGGAAGGCATCTGCGAATACCTGGCCACGGCCCGGCCGACCGCCGTCAACCTGACATGGGCGCTTGATCAGGCCATCCGTCTGACGCATGACATGAAAGACGAACCTTTCTCAAAGGTGAAGGAAGCGCTGCTGGAGCTGGCCAAATCCATCCACGAAGAGGACAAACGCATCTGTGCCGATATCGGGAAAAACGGGCAGGAGCTGATCCCGCAAAATGCAGGCATTCTCACACATTGCAACACAGGCAGCCTGGCGACCGGACAATACGGTACCGCACTATCCATAATCTACCATGCCCACCTTGGAAAAAAGAAGGTGCAGGTGTGGGTGGATGAGACCCGGCCGCTGCTTCAGGGCAGTCGGCTGACAACCTGGGAGCTGGAAAAAACCGGTGTCCCGCACCGGCTGATCACCGACTCCATGGCAGGCTGGGTCATGAAAGAAAAAGGGGTGGACCTGGTCGTGGTCGGCACGGACCGGGTGGCCCGGAACGGCGACATGGCCAACAAGATCGGGACATACGCGCTGGCTATCCTGGCCAGACACCACAGCATCCCGTTTTACGTGGCGGCGCCCATCTCTTCCATCGATTTCAGCATCGCATCCGGCGATGAAATCCCTATTGAGGAGCGGGATGCCGGGGAAGTGCGATCCCTGGGAGGCCAGAAACTGGCGCCGGCTGATACACCGGTCTACAATCCGGCCTTTGACGTGACGCCGCACGAACTCATAACGGCATTTATTACGGAAAAGGGCATTGTCAGGCCCGATTTTTCAATAAACCTGGAAAAACTCAGGCCTCAACAGGGTTAAGATCCGCCACAGCACACACTTCAAGGAATTTTTCGTATCCCTTGCCGGCGCGTATCACTACCGGATCCTCTTTTGACATGTCCACAATCGTGGAAGGCTCGCCTGTCAACGGTTGTTCGTTATCGACAATCAGGTCCACCTGCTTTTCAAAACGGCGAAAAAGCTCCTTGCGATTGTCGGTGCCGTTCCCCTCTGTTCCTTCGTAATCGGGATGACGGGCAGTCGTGGCGATCAACGGATCCCCAAGTTGCTCAACGAGTTTCTGACAGATGGGATAGTCGGGGACGCGGAAGCCGATGGTCTGCCGTCTTGGGTTCAGCAGCAGTTTGGGAACCTCCTTGGTGGCTGGCAGCACAAACGTGTAGGGACCGGGAATGAGCTTTTTGATCACTTTGAACTGATTGTCACCCATTCGGGCAAATTTGGAGATGCCCGTGAGCGAATCACATATCAGTGTCAGCAAATGGTCGTTCTTGAGCTGACGGATCATCCGGATGCGCTCTATCCCCCTCTTGCTTGTATAACTGCAGGCAAGTGCGTACTGGGTGTCGGTTGGAAGCAGGATAATATCCCCGTTGCGAAGGTCATCGGCAATACGGAATATCCGCTTTTGGTGAGGTGTTTCAGGATGGAGTTTTACCTTGTCGGCCATGATTGCCTCCTTTTCAGTCCGTTTCAACCTATTTCTGTCCGTTTCAGACGGACTTTTTCAAAGTGTTTCAGTCTGTTTCAATCCGCTTCAGAATGAAAATGATCACATGTGCTTTGGAGAGGATGTGAGAACGGGGCTCCGGTGCGAGCCGGCTCCCCGTCATCATTCATCAATATGCTGTTGACCCGGAAAGTCCATTAATCATACGC
>SKUI01000218.1 GCA_007122185.1 Rhodothermia bacterium
CTTTGTTGATGAAGGGCGCCGAAGCGGCGATTTTGACCGGCGTTTCGGACGCGCCCTTGCCGGGCTCCACCGGCATAAAACCCGACAGTACGGTCTGGACCACGACAACTACATCGGCAGACTGCCCCAAAAAAATGACCGGCGCGATACCTGGAACAGCTTCTTTATGGAATGCCGGCTGGAACCCCAGTTCGCCATGGCCCGTGAGCGGGGCTTTTTCAATGGCCCGGCCAGGCAATCGCTCGTCCGCCTCGGCAAAAGCCTGCCGGAGCTTCTGCCGGACGAGCCACCCTCCCTGCTCCATGGCGATTTATGGGGCGGCAACTATATGTGCGACAATGAAAACCGTCCCGTCCTCATCGATCCCGCCGTCTATTACGGCCACCGCGAGGCCGAACTCGCTTTCACCACGCTTTTCGGCGGCTTCGGCCGCGATTTCTACGCGGGCTACGAAGAATCATGGCCGCTTCAGCCCGGTTTTTCCGAACGCCGCGACATCTACAACCTGTATCCCCTGCTGGTCCACGTCAATCTCTTCGGCGGAATGTACGTCTCACAGACCGAATCCATACTGCGACGTTATTGAAAGTGATTTTTCAGGATTGAAAGTGATTTTTCAGGATGATTTGGCATGTTTGCGGCAACAGACCGATGTCTGCAGACCGGTGTTTGGCCAAAGCGATGAGACAGACGGAACCAGTGTGCCGGTGCATTCTCCCCGTTGAACCCGTCACACCGTACCATTGTTCGGCGTAATTCGTTACCTTAGTTAAATTACCCTGAAACGGAATCCGATGCACGTGAGAATCGCCCTGTTTGTACCCTTTCTGTCCGCCATCCTGGCAGCGACATTTACCCTTTCCGCCTGTTCGTCGACCGAACCGACGGTCAGCGATCGCCCGGAACATCCACACGACCACCCGGCACCGGACCGGACACAGCCCGGTTTGCCGGAGGCACAACCCGGCACCGATGAAGAGACAAGGGCGCGGACTCATTTCATCCGTGGCCTGACCGCCCTTGAGCTGAACGACCCGGAGCGTGCCGAGGTCCATCTTAACCGGGCACACTCTCTGCTTCCGCACATGTCCGGGGTTAATTATGCCCTGGCACGGCTCTACCTGGAGAAAAACGACTATACCGGCAGTGTCTTCTACAGCCGCCGCGCCGTGGAGCTTGAACCCGAGAATAAGTGGTATCGCCTGATACTGGTCGATGGCCTGCGTGGCAACGGAGAATACCGTGAAGTGATCCACCATCTGGATACGGCCCTCACCCATCATCCCGGCGATATTCAGCTGCTCTACACAAAGGCGCGCATCCAGGCTTCACAGGGTGACTACGAGGCATCCAACCTGACCTATCAGAAGATCCTGGACCTGCTGGGTCCCGACCGCGCCACCCACTACCAGCGCATCAGCAATTTTTCCAGGATGGATGACACGGATGCCATCATCACGGAACTGCTCAAAATCCTGGAGCTGGACCAGGGCAATGTAAATACCCTGCTCATGCTCAGCCAGTTTTATCTTGAGGAGGAGCGTGTCGACGAAGCGGCCGAACTTCTTGAGCAGGTGCTGCAGCGCAATCCGCAACATCCCGAGGCACTGGTCAACCTGGCTGACATTCATATTATGAATGAGGAATGGGACAAGGCTGGCGAGTTGCTGCTGGGACTGGTCGGGGATCCGGTCGTTTCCCTGTCCAACAAGCTGGAGATCGTTCAGTATGTGCTTAGCCGGTTTTCGCACGACCCGGACAACCGACAGCTTCAGGATACGGCTTCCATGCTGGTGGATACGCTCATCACTGATGACCCTGATAACGGCATGATACACGCCATGGCGGCTGAATTTCATATCCTTACGGAGAATGGGAAGCAGGCGCTGCACCATCTGCATCGAACCACCGAGTTGATGCCCGAAAACGATGCCGCCTGGCGCCAGCTCGTACAAACCTATTACATCGAGGGGATGTACGATGAGACGATCGAAGCCGGTCTGCGCGCCGAGGAATTCATCCCCCAGGATGCATTTATTCTGTTTTTTGTCGGCGGTGCCTATTTCCTGAAGGAGGAGCACCAGGAAGCCGCCAATTGGCTGAGCGCCGCTGCGGAATTGCCCGCAAGGGCGCCGTTCCGGTCCATCATCCTGGGTACGCTTGGCGACGCGTTTGCTTCCCTGGACAATTGGGACGGGGCCGATACCGCCTATGAGGAAGCCATCACGCTGGACCCGGACAACGACGTGGCCCTGAACAACTACGCCTACTATCTTTCCGAGCGTGAGATACGCCTCGACGATGCTAAAGAGATGGCGCACAGAGCCCTGGAACTCAATCCTGAAAATGCCGCTTTCCTTGACACAATGGGATGGATTTACTTCAAGATCGGTGATTACGAGAAGGCGCATGAGTACATCCGCGCATCCATAGAAACCGGCGATGCGAGCGCCGAGGTCCTGGAGCACATGGGCGATGTGTACGACAAGCTGGGCGATCCCGATCGTGCGCACTACTGGTGGCAGAAGGCCCTCGACAAAGACGAGACACGGACGTATCTGAAAGAGCGTCTCCACATCAACTGACGGACATGAGACGCGATATAACAGCAATTGCAGCTTCCCCGCCGCATGTCGCGCCGGCACTGGCGGCACTTCCGGTACAGTCGGCGCAATACGCACGCAAACCGCATTTGGCGCTCCCGGCCGCTCTGTTTTTCCTGCTTATCCTGCTTTCCGCCTGCTCCGTCCCCGAGACACTGCAGCTGGAAGAGTGTGCGTTTGTCCCGTCCGAAATCGGGAAAGAGGTGTTTTTTGAACAATATGCCGAAATGAACCTGGTGCCGAGGGCCGTGAGCGGACGGGCCAGCGTGCAGGTCAGCGAACCCGGGCACACCGAACGGGCCAATGTGCATTTCCGGTCGGATCGTGACGAAAGTCTGCTGCTGATCAGGACCAGCCTGGGCATTGAAGGCGGACGCATCTACAGCAACCCGGACTCGGTGATCGTATACAACCGGATCGACGAGGTGGCGCACAAAATGTCCCATTACGATGCCGCCTGGTTCTATCTGAACGGTATCGGGGCTATGAACCTGCTCCGCATGCTGTACCCGCTGACCGGCCCGGAGCAGATCGAATCCATCTATGAAACCGGTGAGTATTTCCTGGTTGAGACTTTTTACGGCGACCGGCACATCCTGGACCGCGATCGGCTTTTGCTGCGGCGCACCGAGCGCGGCACCCTGCATCCGGAGGCCTACAGCACCTTCGCGTTCGACAATCATGCGGAAGTGGACGGACACCGCCTTCCGCGACGCATCCAAATCTTGAGTTATGACGAAAAATCGAATATTTTCCTGGTGATCCGGTCCCTTGAGATAAACCCTTCCGATCTTGAATTCGACCCGGAAATCCCGGACAACATTGATATCATCCGGCTATGAACCGACGGCTGCCTTCTGCCCTTACATCCCTTTTTGTTTCAGTTTTTGTTGCAGTCACGTGTGTGATAGTGGCGCTGCCTGCGTCTTCTTTCGGGCAAAATTACCAGAACATCCGCATGGAGCTTCAGCAGCAACAGGAGCATGCCCGCAGCGAGATCGCTTCGCTGCAAAGCCGGATCCGGCAGTTTGAAGAGCAGATATCGGAAGCCGCCGACGCCTATTCCGACATGTATCAGCAGTTTCAGAACCTGCGCAACGAAATCACCTTGCGCAATGAGGTGCTCCGCAATATGGAGTCCGAGCGGACATCCATCCTCAAGGAACTGGAGATCACCCAGCGGCAGATCGACGATCTCACCGAGGACCTGAACACGCTCATTGAGAACTACAAATCCACCCTCACCTATATCTACAAGCACGGACGTATCCCCGAGGAGATCCTGCTCTTCACCTCGGCATCCCTTAACCAGATGC
>SKUI01000004.1 GCA_007122185.1 Rhodothermia bacterium
CTCGCGCTCGCGCTCGAGGCCGAGCCGGCACTGCCTTCGCTGCTGCGGGAGGTCGTCACGCTCGCCGGCATCCATGCCATCGGCAACGTGACGCCGGCCGCGGACTTCAACACCTGGGCCGACCCCGAGGCGCTTCGAGCGGTGCTTGCCGCGGCGTGGCCGCGTCACCTGCTCATCCCGCTCGATACCAGCCAGGCGGCGCCGATCGACGAGGCCGCGTGCGAACGGCTCGACGCCCTCGGCGAGCCCGCGGCGGGCGCTGCGGCGCTGATACGCGCCCGCATCGAGGCCTACGGGGATCGGGCCGATCTCGCGGCCGTGAGAGCGGCGCCCGTGCACGACGCGTTCGCCGTCGCCAGCCTGGTGGAGCCGAGGTTGGTAACGCGACGGCGTCTCCACGTCGACGTCGAGACCAAGGGTGAGCTCACCACCGGACGCACCGTCATCGACTTCGAGGCGCGCGGCGCAGGGGTGCCCAACGTCGAGGTCGCGCTGCCGGACGAGCCCTGGCGGTTCGCCGAGGTGCTCCTTGGGACGCTGCTCAACGCACGTGTTGGCGCCGTCGATTGACGCCGCGCGGGGTCGCTTCTGGTCGAACACGGCGATGGTGGGCCCATGTGGGTCCACATGGCCATCAGGCGGCGGGATCAGCGCCAGTGTGGTCCTCGGAACTCGTCTCGCAGAGCGTACCTCCCGCTCCCAAGGGAGCGGTCGTACTTGCGGTGCGAGGGGCTGTGGTTGTAATTCGCGGCGTTCGCGAGCGCGACGAGTACGAGTGTCTCAGGCAGGCCGATCTAGTGGGGCTTCCGACACCCCCAACCCCCGCCTCAACCGCTCCGCCGTGTGCACCCACGCGCACGTCTCCACATGCCCGAAGCGTTCACCGTCGTACCTTCAAGGCATGAACCTGAAGCCGTTCGTCGATCGCGAGGAGCGTGATCCGCGGCGATCGGCCGGTCGTCGGGCTGAACGTCAGATGGCCCACTACCTGGACTGGCACTTCGGTAAGCACGCGAGGCTCCACGTCCTGCACGACGTCCGGATCGAGTATGAGGGTGAGGTGGCGCAGATGGACCACGTGGTGGTCCATGGCTTCGGTCTCGCAATCGTCGAGAGCAAGAGCGTGTCGACGTCGGTACGGCGGACCTGACGCGACGCGCAACGCCTGCACTGCGAACGCGTCCGTGTGAGTGACCAATGGCGGTTGTGCGACGCTCGCGACGGTTGGCCTGCGACGGAACGGAACCGATAGGGCCCATGGTTCGTACGGATGACGCTTCGAGCTCGGCTTTTCCGACATCACGCTCATCTGAGATCCGACGCAGTGTGGCGGCCGTACCTCAGACGGGTTCCACCTCCCCGCTCGTCGCATACACCACGAGCCCAGTAGGCGCGCCGACCAATCGTCTGTACGTCCGAACTTGCTGAGCGTACCGGGCGCGGGTTTCGTCGCTGGCACGGCCATCACTCTTCCAGTCGATGAAGGCTTCGACGCTGCCGTCCGGTGCGATGGCGAGCGCGTCTGCCACGCCCGTGGTGAGAACCTCCTCGCCAGCGAGGACGCTGTGCCGCTCGCTGTGAAGCTCCCGTTCCGGTCGCTCAGCATGGCGACCGTCGTGTTGTCAGTGATCTCCAGCGCGAAACCACCGTTGTCGGTCATCGGCGCGACCCCGCCAACCGAAGATGCAGGTTCTCGACCGAAAACCGTCAGCTACGCTGACGACGGTACACACGGCTTGAGTGGAGCGAAGGACGGAGTCGAGGCAGGCGCCCGTCTAGTCCCAGGGGGTCTGGACTTTCCTCCCCGGGTAGCCAGTTGGCACCAAGAGGGCAGGGCTCTTGACCTTCTCGTTGCGCTTGCTCATGAATGGCTTTGCATCCTCCGATCGCTGCCTTGCTCTGCTTGGGGCCGTTCAGCTTAGCCGAACGGCGCGCGAGGCTACTCGCGCAGGTGATGCGCCAGCAAAGCGTCGAGGGCTCGCTCCAGTACCGCCTTGGTGAGCTGCTTGATGAGGCCGTCCTGTTTCTAGATCTGCTCGGGTGTGCGGAACTCCAGCAGAAGCTCGTCGATGACGCGCGTGTCGATGCTCAGGGCGTGACTCTTGTCTCGGGCAGCGTAGCCCGGATCAGGTCACACACAGCAATCTGGAGGGGCCCGACTTCTGCTATTGCGTGCGAACTCCGTGAGCGTTCACGGCAATACTAGAGCAACTGCAGGACGATAGTGATGCAGCACGCCAACGATTGTCCTCTCCGAGTAAGGAAGCCGCCGTGAACAACAGCTTCAGCCCCTTCACCTTCGATGGCCGCCTCGGGCGCGGGCGCTACCTCGGCTACAGCGTGCTCCTGATCGTCATCGCCACCGTCGTCATGTACGCGGGGGTGTTCGCCGTCGCGTTCCTGGGCGACAGCTACTTGAGCGAGCGAAACGCCGAGGCCTTCGGCATCGTCTACTTCCTCGTCATCGGGCTGCTCGGCATCTCGTACGACGTGCGGCGCCTTCACGACCTCGGCCACTCGGGCAAGTGGGCGATCGCGCTCCTCGTTCCATGGGGCCTGGTCATCCCTTGGGATTGGCTCATTTGGGTGCTCGGGGGCATCATCCTCCTATACCTCATCTTCGCGCCCGGCACCGACGGTCGCAACGACTACGGCGAGGGCCGCTGATCCCCGGCCCGCGCTCCCTTGCGAAACGAGCGCTACCCGCGTGTTCCCAAATCGTGAGTCCCAACACCTCCCCCCACCCACGCAACTGAGCGGCCGCCGCGACCGCCGCCGCAAACCCCAGCAGCGGCACCCTACCCCTCGCGCCCCTTACGCGCGTGCCCGTACTTGAACAGAATCGCCCTGGGTTTGGTGGAGGCTTCGATTGCACCCGTGCTGCATCCAACACCGCCAGCGCCTCACCCAACGGCTAACCCAGCGACACCAGGTACCCACGCGCCTGCGCCCGATACGCTAGCGAGTGACCTTCGCGCCAAACCGCGCTCCACCCGCAACCATCCTTCGAACCCATGCAGCACCACCTCGACCGGACTCGCCGGCGCCACCAGCCCAACGACCGAGAACGCGCCGATCGCACGGCCACCGACACGCAGCACCAACCGTATCGGCCCTACCAACCGCGGCCCCCGGGCCAACTCCTCCGGCGTCAATGACGCCACCACCAACCCCTCGCGCTGCATCCAAGAAACCAAGAGCGCCGTCGCCCGCACCGCTAGATCAACCGACACCCGTGCGCAACCACCCGCCCGCAAGGACGCCATGAACGACGCCTCGAACACCGCCAGCGGCCCAACCGCACCAGCACACACAACCGAACCCATGCGCGTCTCCCGTCGAGGCAGCGCAAACCGCTGTGCCCACGATCAGGCTGTACCCACGATCAGGAGGAGCCAGCCTCGCTCAAGCGACCGCAAGACGTTGCCCCTGAGCCCCCACCACAACGCGCCTCACGCACCTCGTGACCGCCGGCGGCATGATCCGGCGCTCGGCATTACGCAAGATCTTCGACGCCGGCCAAATCCTCCACCTCCACCGCGTACTACCCCAACTCGCCGCCAATATCCTCGGGCACCGCCCCACCCTCATCGACGAGTACCACCACCTCATGAGTTCATGCCTGAAGGACCTCGACACCGCGAGCCAACACCTAGAAGCCCGCGGAGTAAGCATCCCAGCCAAAGCGCTGCATACCGGTTGACACAGACCGAAAACCATGTTGCCCGGTCTTCGGCGGTTCGTTCCCCTTGCATGCGCGGACGCTCAACAGTACCAGGGCGGCGCTGGTCGGCGCGGTTGAGGCGGAAGGGTACTGCCGCAGGTAGGTGGACAGCGCGTTTGCGAAGGAGCGAATCGCCATTTTCACGTCGGTGAGGAATGCACTCGCATAGGGTCGGAGTGATGGAC
>SKUI01000215.1 GCA_007122185.1 Rhodothermia bacterium
ACAAGAGTCAGAAGGAGAAAGCGTAGAAGTTGTTTCATCACGATACCGACGTATGCCCTCTGTGTTAACGTGTTAGAATATATGTCTCGAAAGCGGATTTGCAAATATAGGAAAATAATAAAGCAACTGTAAAGCCAATTTGGTTCAATTCGGTAAAAACAAAAACGACAACAACCGACACGCCGATGAATATCATACGGGTGAACATGGCAATCAGCATGGCGGTCATATATCTGTTCATCGATCCACCGCTCATCCTGACGAATGGATAAAAGCTGGCAATGGCAAGCACCGTGGTAATTACAAGGGCGACAGGTATCGGAAGGAAGACTTCGATCCCTGCCAGCAGGTATATGGGTATACCGGCGAGAACAAGGCTGGCTATGTCAAAGATGATGACATAGCCGCTAAATTTTACCATTTCCCTCTTTTTCGGATTCACTATTGGTTTCCCAGGTGCGTAATGATTTTTCACGGTCTGAGTGCGTGGCCTTGTATTCGCTTTTTCCAGTTCGGACGGCCAGTTTGATCACAATGGAGATCAGACTTCCGAAACCGAGCAGTGCCCCGACGATCACGCCCCAGGGCGAGAGATCCCATCGCTTGTCCACATATATGCCAATTACAACAGGTATGATCATGGATGCTGCGATGTGGATCCCCAATGCAATAAATTCACCGTATTTAGCAAGGTTTCGTATGGGCATGTGTGTCAGATGCAAGCTTCAGGGCCAGACAGGGACCTGCGCGAGGAATTGCAATAATGTAAGGCCGCTGTTTCCGTCAGCTTTCTTTCTTTTCAGGCTGCTTTTTCCAGGTGTCCCTGGTATTCCCTGTACCGGCATCGGAAGCAGTCAGGTCACCCATCTTGCAGGAGCCGTCGATATGCGCCCCCTCTTCCACCATGAGTGTTTTGGTCTGTATGTCGCCCGATATCTTGGCCGAAGCACGAAGGATGAGGCGGTTTGAGACTTTAAGTTCACCCTGAACGGTACCGGCAATATCGGCTTCCTTTGTGACAAGATCACCCTTTACCAGGCCGGATTCCGAAACAATGCATTTACTGTCAGCCTGCACCTCTCCTTCGACGGTGCCCGAAATGCGGAGGTCGCTTTTGCTTTTAAAAGTACCTGTAAGAACAGAGCCGGCGCTTATGATATTGATGTTGGGTTGTCCGGGGATTTCGTTTTTCATAGCAGACTTTTGCGTATTAGAGTTTTTGCCAAACATACTGGAGGATAGATAATGTTGCGATTTATGGAGTATGAGCGGTGTTAATTTACATTTATATAGTATTCCGGGTCAAGCGAGACACCGTTTTTCCACAATTCAAAGTGAACGTGGGGGCCGGAGGCCAGCAGGCCGGTCCCGCCCACTTTTCCGATGACATCCCCTTTTCGGACCACATCACCGGTCCGGTGTATCACTTCGGAGAAATGTTTGTAGACGGTAGCGTATCCATCGGCATGAAGGATGTGGACGGCATACCCGTTGTTTATGGTCCATTCCGAGCTTGCGATTACACCATCGGCAACGGTGCGCACGTCAGTGCCTTTCCGTGCGGCAATATCCAATCCGAAGTGTCCGATATCCGGCTGATATCTGCCGGTAAGAGTGCCTGTTACGGGCGGTTCTGTGGGAAACCGCACTTCACCTGAAAAGATATCGGAGTGAATGATCTGCTCCCCTTGCAGCGACTGCACTCCCGGAATATGCGCCATGCGGTAGGTCACTGCGGCCCGTTCAGGTTCATGCTCGGGCTCACTGTGAACGGCATTCCATTCCGGTGTGGACCTGATGTCGAATACGGTATCCGCCCCGTCACGGATCACGCGTTGAATTTGGTGGAGTTGCTGGTCACGGGCTTTCAGGGAATCCTGGAGAGCGAGGACCTTTTCATGGACCTGGATCACCGAGCTGCGTATGGCACGGTTCTCCTTGTTGAAAAAGTAGGTTCCAAGCGGTGAGAAGTAGACAAGCAGGAACACCAGCAGAACTACTGCGATATTCAGTCCCGCCAGAAGCGCCATGAGCATTCCCGGTTTGAGCGTATAGCTCTCCTGCTGATGCGGATTGTCGTCATCGAACAATAAAATGGTCACCTCTTCGCGGCGACGTTCGAAAAGTTTCTTTAGCAGTTTTTTCACGGGGTAATGCCGGTATGTTCAGGCCTGTTCAACAATTGAAGATGATCATCATCAATGTATGCAAATGTGCTGACAAAAGCTTCATCATCGTAGCATGGCACCGCTGCCAGCTCCGGCAACGATGCCGCATTAAAAGATCATTTACCCGAATAGTTCGGGGCCTCCTGGGTTATCTGGACGGAATGGGGGTGGCTTTCAAGTATTCCTGCGGCGGATATGTGCACGAACCGAGCGTCCTTCAATTCCTCTATGGTTGCCGCGCCGCAGTAACCCATGGCAGCCTTCAGGCCTCCGGTCATCTGGAATACCACCTCGGAAAGATGCCCCTTGTAGGGTACGCGTCCTTCAATACCTTCCGGAACCAGTTTCCTGATATCGTCTTCGACATCCTGGAAGTACCGGTCCTTGCTGCCCTGGTTCATGGCACTCAGGCTGCCCATTCCGCGATAGGTCTTGAATTTCCGGGCTTCATAGATGATGGTCTGGCCCGGACTCTCATCCACCCCGGCGAACAGCGACCCGATCATCACTGCTGTCGCTCCACCGGCGATGGCCTTGGGGATATCACCGGTCTGCTTGATGCCGCCATCGGCAATCAGGCCGATTCCGGCTTTCAGGGTATAGTCCGCGACTTCCATGACGGCGCTGAGTTGCGGTACACCGACACCTGTGACGATACGGGTGGTGCATATGGATCCGGGACCGACGCCTACCTTGACCACGTCCGCCCCAGCCTGGTGCAATGCTTTTGCAGCATCGGCAGTGGCGATATTGCCGGCTATGACCTTGAGTTCAGGCCAATCGGTCCTGATCTGGCGAACCGTTTCGATCACTCCCTGCGAATGGCCGTGGGCCGTATCCACGGTAATGATATCGACACCTGCTTCAACAAGGGCGGCCGTGCGTTCGTGCGTTTCGGGAGAGATGCCCACGGCAGCTCCGACACGAAGCCGGCCCATCTCGTCCTTGCAGGCATTCGGGAAATTTTTCTTCTTTTCAATGTCCTTGAACGTAATGAGACCGACAAGGACGCCATCCTCATTTACGATCGGGAGCTTTTCGATCTTGTACTTCTGGAGGAGTTTCTCGGCGGTTTCCAGGGTGGTCCCCTCCACTCCGGTCACCAGGTTTTCCGAGGTCATGATATCACCCAGTTTTCTAGCCGGATCCGATTCGAAGCGCAGGTCGCGATTGGTGACGATTCCCTCCAGCACGTGGCTGTCATTGACGATCGGGATGCCGCCGATCTGAAGGCTGTTCATCAGGCTGCGGGCTTCGGCGACCCTTGCCTCGCGCTTCAGCGTAATCGGGTCCACGATCATGCCGCTTTCACTGCGTTTGACCAGCCGCACCTGCCCGGCCTGGGCTTCGATGGTCATGTTCTTGTGCAGCATGGCAATGCCGCCCTCACGCGCAAGCGCTATGGCCAGCCTGTACTCGGACACCGTATCCATTGCAGCGCTGATTATGGGGATGTTAAGCGTGAGTCCGGGTGTGAGCTCTGTCGTTGTATCTACATTGCGTGGAAGAACTTTGGAGTATCCCGGGATCAGCAGGACATCATCATAGGTCAGACCTTGACGGGTAATTTTCTGGTCGGGTTTCCTTGAAGTCATGAAAGGGAAGACATTTGATTGGCGTTTATGTAAATTACAAAATTAATCGCGGTAAGTGAAACCGACATTTTTTTCCAATTTTTTTTCATGAGCGAATTCATCCCGTTTAACCGGATCTGCAGAGGATCGGAAGAGCTTGAAGCGGTTCAGAAAGTTCTGGTGGAGGGCAGCTGGCATGGGGACGGTCCGGTCGGGAAACGGGTGGAAACCCTGTTGAGCCGTTGGCTTGGGACGCGTCACTGCTTTCTGACGACCTCGTGCACACATGCGCTGGAAATGGCCATGATCGTGCTGGAGATAGGTCCCGGCGACGAAGTGATCATGCCGGGTTTTACGTTTGTGTCGACGGCAAACGCCGTATGCATGCGGGGCGGGACGCCGGTCTTTGCCGAAATCCGGGAGGCGGATCTCAACCTTGATCCAGACGATGTGGCACGGCGCATCACTCCGGCTACCCGGGCCGTTATTCCGGTGCATTACGCCGGGGTGTCTGCAGATTTTGACGGTCTCTACAGGGTCATAAAGGAACAGGAAAAAGGCAATGGCACCAAAATTGCCATAGTCGAAGATGCTGCCCAGGCGCTTGGGGCCCGTTGGAACAACAGGTTTCTGGGCACGGTGGGTGATATTGGCTGTTTCAGCTTCCATGATACCAAAAACATCACTTGCGGTGAAGGAGGTGCCTTTGTCACCGGCGACGGGGACCTGGCAGGAAAAGCGGAACGGGTGCGTGAAAAAGGGACGAACCGATCGGCTTTCCTCCGGGGAGAGGTGGACAAATATACCTGGGTCGGACCCGGCAGCAGCTACATCCCCTCCGAGATCCTGTCTGCGGTGCTGGAAGCGCAGCTGCAGAAAAAAGAAGCCATCCAAAAAGCCAGGGAGTCTGTCTGGAATACCTATCGCAGAGTGCTTGAGCCGGCGGCAGACCGGGGTTGGATTCTTCTCCCACAGGTCCCCGGCTATGCAAGGCCCAACTACCATATATTCTATTTTCGCGTGCAGCATGTGCGGGACCGCAATCCGCTGCTCAAAGCATTAAAAAAGGCAGGCATCGATGCCACGTTTCACTATGTGCCGCTGCACAATTCTCCCTGGGCCCGGTCAACACTGGGTCACGTCCCTGCATTGCCAGGAACCGAGCGACTGGCCGATTCCCTGATCCGGTTGCCCCTGTGGCCCGGACTCTCCGACCGGATCGAAGAAGTGGCCGAACGCGTGCATAAAGTGCTTATTCGCTATTTTGATTCACCGGGTTGACATATTTCGTGACCGTTTTTTCACCGCCACGCTCCGCTTGTCCTGATGAACAAGAATCACTTTCTCCCTAACCCCCAAACTTCTGTTTCCTCATGATCGAACCGGCTGGATGGGACGATTGGCATGACATTTATCAAAAGGCCCCGCTGGCGGCTTTTTTTCAATCGCCGGACTGGTCCGGGATATGGGAGCGCTATACGGACGGAAAATTCCAACCTTCACCACTATGGGCAACACTTCCTTCGGGGCGTCAGGTACTGGTACCGGCTACCCGCCAACGCCTGCCGCTCGGACTTGGCCATACCTGGCACATGGCTCCGGCCGGCACATATGGTGGATGGCTTCCGGCATTGCCTGGTGATTTGGAAGCAACTCCGTTATCGGCCGAAGATGCCCGCATTTTGCTGCAGGAGCTGGGCCGGTACTGTGTCTCTATGACGTTCCGGTGGCATCCCCTGATCATGGATACACCGGTGCCGGATCTGTCTGGTCCGGGTATCGAAATCCAATCCGATAGATCGTATCTTATAGACGGTTCGGTAGGTGAAGAATCATTACAGCAGTTGCTCTACCAGTCCGATGGCAAGATGCGACGCAAAATCGCCAAGGCCCGCCGTTCCGGAATCCGGATCCGAAAGGCAGATTCCCGCGCGGACTGGGCAACCTATCACCAGATCTACCTTGAAAGCATCCGACGCTGGAAAACCTCTCCACTGCATGTCTATGGATGGAACTTTTTTGACCTGCTGGCCGATCTGCCGGAGCATTGCGAACTCTGGCTGGCCGAACGGGATAAGACACCGGTAGCCGGAGCGGTGCTGCTTTTCGGCAACGATCATGTTGTTTACTGGCATGGAGCTTTTGACTACCAGTTCCGGGCTCTTCGACCTGTCAATCTGCTGTTTGTCACTGCTATCGAATCCGTTTGCGGGAACGGATACCGATGGTTTGACTTCAACCCGAGCATGGGTATGGGTGGTGTGGAACAATTCAAAAGCAGTTTCGGAGCTGTTCCGTATGATTGTCCCGTAGTCCGTCGCACTTCAGTGGTGGGGAAAATGCTGCGTACTGCCGGCAAATGGGTTAAAAAAAACGGCATGCGAAGGCGGTTGCAATGAGTCTGCAGCAGAAAGCATATCGCAGCGCCGGATGGAGCGGTATTGGCGGACTAATATCCAATGGCCTGGAATTGCTCAAGTATATGGTGCTTGCGCGCATCCTGACGCCCGGTGACTTCGGTTTGCTTGCCATGGCGATGGTAGTGATCAGCCTGGGCCGGATTTTTGCCGATGGCGGTACCAGCAATGCGGTGATCCATTTCCGCAGCCAATCGTCCCGGCAACTGTCGACCCTGTACTGGATCAACATCAGTGCGGCAGCAGGTCTGTATCTGGTCATTTATATTACGGCACCGCTTTTTGCTGTTTTCTACGGAGAGCCGGAAGTCGGTCGACTGCTGCGGATCGGTGGTGCCATACTGCCCCTGTTCGCATTCGGGACACTTTATGAGGTGCTGCTGCGCAAGAAACTGTCATTCAAATATATAACAGTTTCGGAAGGTGTCGGCTCCCTGGCCGGTTTCATAACGGCCACTGTTCTTGCACTGTGGGGTTTTGGCGTGTATTCGCTGATCTGGTCCCACATTGTCACGGCTGCAATATTGAGCCTGATGTACATGGGCAACGGAATGCGGACCTGGAGGCCCTCCTTCTGCTTTTCACCCGGTGAGGTTCGCTCGCACCTGAGTTTCGGGCTTTTCCAGATGGGCGAGCGCGGACTGAGTGTCTATTCCGCACGGATCGATCAACTTATCATCGGTCGTTTTTTCGGTGCTGAAATTCTGGGGGCGTATCATCTGGCATACCATCTTGTGCTGTTTCCCATAACAAGAATCAGTCCCCTGCTCAACAGAGTGGCTTTTCCCGTGTTTTCAAGCCGCCAGGACAACAATGCCGTGCTGCGTAACGGTTATCTGAAGCTGATGCGTGCCATAATGGCCCTCACGGCACCATTTTTCCTTTTGGCAGCCCTCACTGCCCCCTGGCTGGTGCCGCTGCTGTTCGGCGGGGGCTGGCAGCTGGCGGCGGCACTCATCCCGCTGATGGCGGCCATCGGGTTGTTGAGAATGGTCGGGAATCCATGCGGCAACATTGTTCTGGCTAAGGGGCGGGCGCGCCTCATGTTTCTTTGGAACCTCGGAACGGCCATCATCAACACCTTTGTCTTTCTGGCGGGGGCACAGTACAGCGTTTTTGCACTCTTGTGGATGTATTTGGCAGCCAATGTCCTGTATTTTGCGCTGGGGCAGTCCATTATGGTAAACAATCTGATCGGCTTGTCATGGCCGCGTTTCTTTGGGGGAATTGCTTCCGTTTCGGGTATTCTTGCCATTTCCTGGGCGGCATGCATGGCTGGAAGGTGGTTCATAGTCAGCGAGGGTCTGATGCTGTCCGACGTTGTAATGGTAGCAGTAATTGCCTTGCTGTTTGCAATCGTGTACTTTCCCTTACTTTGGTGGACGCAGTCCGGTTTCATCCGCGAATTTCTTGATGCTGTCAAAAACAGGCCCCGATGAATCCAAGGTTGCTTCCCAGACCTTTGAAAGCCTGCGGTTGCCCTGCATTACAACCGGCCCCATCCACACCAAGCAGCTCTTTTCAATGCCATTAACCTGTTTTCATTGCCAGTTGTTCTTCACATTGTAACTCCAAGCAATCCGTTTTTTCATGTCACTGACTGCAGCACACAGTTTTCCCGTATGGCTTCCACAGACCCAGACCTGGCTCTACAATCAGGTGCGGTTCCTGCCGGATGATGTGACCTCTCATATCCTCTGCAAGGAGTTGCAGCACCAGGATCAGTTCCACCTGCCCAACATCCATTCCCTTTCCGGACCGGCGAGCCGACTCACACGGCTGTCCACCCGGCTTTTCCGGCACATCGACTACCATTTCTTTGTGCGGTACACGTGCAATCGCCTTAAACCGGACATCCTGCATTCCCATTTTGGCCCGGTTGGATGGAAAAACCACCGTGTCATGCAACTGCCTCCCTCCTCCCGATCCAGGAAAACGAGGCAGGTGGTGACATTTTACGGGCAGGATGTGGATCATCTTCCGAAAGTGAATCCGGCGTGGAAAAAACGGTATATGGATATGTTCCAGAGTGTGGACCTGGTGCTGTGCGAAGGCTCCTTCATGGCTGCAAAAGTACAGGCGCTGGGATGTCCGGCAAAGAAATTGCGGGTTCATCATCTTGGCGTTGACATGGATGCCATTGCTTTTCAACCCAGAGAAAAAAAGGGCGATGAGCCTTTTCGCGTGCTTATGGCAGCGGCTTTCCGTCCCAAAAAAGGATTCCTTTTGGGTTTGAAGGCACTGGAGCAGGTCGCTGAGCACATTAATCTGGAGGTGACTCTTGTGGGGGACGCCATTGATGACCCGGCATCCGTCAGGGAAAAGCAGCAAATCCTTGCGTTCCTGGAGCAGTCACCAATGGGCAAGCGGGTGAAACGGACCGGGTTCATGACAGCAAAAAAACTTTTTGAAACGGCGCGCGCGCATCACATCTACCTGGCACCCAGTGTCACCGCCGAGGATGGTGACAGTGAGGGTGGCGCCCCTGTATCGCTTATTGAAATGGCAGCCAGCGGTATGCCAGTGGTAAGTTCAAATCACTGTGACATTCCGGAGGTTATCCATAACGGCCATAGTGGTTTGCTGGCAGAGGAGCGGGATATTGACGGAATCGCATCCTGCCTGAAACAACTGATGTCCGACCCGGGATCATGGGGAACGATGACGCGGAATGCACGGATATTCCTGGATAAGGAATATAATGCGGTCACGCAGGGCGAAAAGTTGTATCATCTTTATGGCATGCTGTAAAGGATATCGAAAGACAAATCTCTTTTTTGTGGAACTAAAGGAGGCTCTCATTGACCGGTAAAGAAATAGATTATCACTACAAACCGCGGATTCTTTTTATTTCCCATAGCGGTGAGCTCTATGGTGCGGAGAGGTCCTTGCTGACGCTGGTCAGGGGTTTGCAGCGGCTTGACAAGTACGAGATTCTGGTCGTTGTACCGGACGAAGGCCCTCTTTCGCGGGCACTTTATGAAGAGGATATTTCCTTCAGGATTATTCCCTTCATGCGCTGGATCGGATTCAGATACCATGCTGTTGCGAGATATTATCGCAGGATCAGGAACCGGTTCCTGCTTGGCCGGCTGGTCAGGGAAGCGGAGCGCTGGATGCCCGATGTTATTTACACCAATACCATTGCCACACCCATGGGTGCCATGACTGCTGAAAAACTGTTCCCACGCCCGGTGCATGTCTGGCATGCCCGGGAGTTGCCCGGAGACCGCTCTACAGGGTTCGGGCTGTTCGATAACGGTACGAAAGCGTCGCTGCGCCTGATGGCCCGCACCAGTGACTGTTTCATCTGCAACTCCCGTTTTCTGCATGATCAGCTGGCGCCACGGCTGCAGCGTGCGGCCGGATCTTCCAAAGAGCTTCGCACCGAAATCGTCTACAATGGCCTGGACGTGGAAAATTATAATGCAGAACAACCGGATCCGCTGAGAAAGCCGGCAGATGGAGCAGCCACACCGCTCCGTATGATCATGGCTGGCGGGATTGGCCGGGTCAAGCATTTTAGCGAGGCCGTTGCGGCTGTCAAAATTCTGGATGCGGCGGGAGTATCCGTGCTGCTTGATATCTACGGATCGGGTGATGAGGAGGAGATGCGTAGGCTGGCAAAAGAGATTGAAGGTGACGGCCTGGAGAAAAGAGTTCAACTGATGGGGTATCGCAGTGATCTTGGTGCCGAATACGCGCGGGCGGATATGCTGCTGATCACATCGCGGATGGAAACCTTCGGCCGTGTTGCCGTGGAAGCGATGCTGGCGGGATGTCCCGTTGTCAGCTCTGATGCCGGCGCACTGCCTGAAATCGTACTGGATGGTGAGACTGGGCTTGTTTACCGGTCGGGCGAACCGGAACATCTTGCTCGTCAGATCAGAAAGCTTATCGACGATCCGGCACTTCGTAACGCGATGATCAATCGGGCGCGTGAATACGCGGAAACACGATTTTCAGCAGAGCGGCTCGTGACGGAAATCGACCGGATCCTCCGGGATCTGATCGCAGGAACCAAAAACAACCGGGGCTGATGATACAAGCTGAAACGCAAGCTGAAGGCAGGTCCGGGCGTATTGCAGTCCTGCTATCCACCTGCAATGGCGCCGGATATCTTGTTCCCTTGCTTGAAAGTATTCAGGGCCAGAGCTGGCCTTATTGGGATCTGTGGGTGCGTGATGACGGATCGACGGACGGTACTGTGGAAATCCTTGAGGAATTTGCCGGCAGGTTGGCGCAAAATAAACAGACCGGGACATGCAACCGGATGCATGTGATCCGTGGGGAAAACATCGGCATTGTCAGGAGTTTCTTCCATCTTCTCGGGCAGGCCGGCAATGAGTATGCGGGATACGCTTTCTGCGACCAGGATGATGTCTGGCTTGCTTCAAAACTGGAGCGTGCTGCGGGTGTCCTGGAACGGGAAGTGCCGTTTTTGTATCATGGGCGTCAGTGGCTGGTAGATCAGAAAAGCGGTGAAAAAATACTGAGCCCGCCCCCGAAGCACACTGGGTTTTCCAATGCCCTGATCCAGAACCAGGTTGTCGGGTGCACCATGGTGATCAACCCGTCACTCAGGGAGTGTGTCCTGGAGACGCTGCGAACCGGCATCGATAATGATCCCTTTTCCGGAATTATCATGCACGACTGGTGGTGTTATCTGGTGGCAAGCGCCACCGGTCACATCCACTATGATCCTGAGCCGGTCATCCTGTTCCGCCGTCACGAAGAGAGCACTACCCCTGTCGCCACCAGTTCCTTCCGGGTCATCCGCAAGCGATTATCCGCCCTGCGTAAACGCGACTGGTCGGTCGGACACATTATGCATCAGGCGAAGGTACTGCATTGGTACTTCACTCACGTCATTATTCGTGCAGATTCATATTCACATTGCCGGTTATCGGACTATGACAGGCAGCTTCTGATTTCACTGCTCAATCTTCAATCAGCCTCATTTTTCAGGCGTATCGGTTATCTGTTTGCGGGAGAGCATGTCCGGCTTGGAAAAATCGATACCATTGTTTTTCGTCTGCTCGTGCTTTTCAGGCGATTCTAGGATTTGTTGATTCATAAACTGCGCCCTGGCAGAATGTTTTTAAAACTTAGTGGCTGCAAACCAACACATCCGGCGATATTGCAGTGCAGGCAGGCATTCCGGGTCAGATCGCAATGGTTGCCGATAGTGCATCGACAGCTGTTTGCTCCGTGCACATGCCCTGGCGGTATGCCCGTATCCAGTAGGAAACACTCTTTCTGCGGTTTTTAACACCTTTATCACAAGTGGAATAGAGTCCGAGCAGTTCATCGCGATACGCCTCCATGTCAGATCGGATGACAATTCGCAACGCATCCGGCAGGTCGTTCCAGCCAAACAGTGCGAAGATATCCGTTTCGTGGATCCGTTCATCAGCGAGCAGTGCCAGCCGGCGTGTGTTTGCCGTCATTTCGCTTGAATGTCGTTTCTCTGAAGGGTGCCTCAGCGGGGTTGCCGTGTTCATTTTCAGTCTCCGGTTTTGGGTTTCTTTGTTCGTTCAGAAGCAATGTACCGGCATGGTGTGACACCATAGTGTCACCCGTTATTAATTTTTCTCGAAAAAAATATTTTTTTTCTGACCCGGGGCTTACCGCTAAAGATCTGGCAGTTTTTTCTTATGTTTGCGTGCACGCCGTCGGTTGCGCAGCAACTCCATTCCCGGCATCCCGGAACATATTGCCTTTACCCATGCAACTGTCTGATTTTCTATCTCTTCCGTTCAGTGATCCCGTGCTGATATTTGCATTGGTCATGGTCATAATTTTGACGGTGCCCCTGGTAGCCAACAAGCTAAGGGTGCCTGCCATAGTCGGGCTTATCATAGCCGGGGCTCTGGTGGGACAGGGTGGATTGGGCTTTCTGGAACGTGATGCCACCATCATATTGCTGGGCACGGTGGGATTGCTGTACCTGATGTTCATTGCAGGGGTATCCATAGATCTGGAAAAGTTCAGCAAGTCACGCGGACAGAGTATTCTGTTCGGGGTGGTCTCATTTGGACTTCCACTGGCCGGAAGCCTTTTGCTGGCACCACCACTCCTGGGTTATTCAACGGAGAGTGCTCTGCTGCTGGGCGCCATTGTAGGTTCACACACGCTCCTGGCCTATCCGATAGCCAACCGTCTTGGCATCGGCAAAAACAAGGCCGTAACGCTGAGTCTCGGGGCAACCATGGTGACAGATGCCCTTTCCCTTACCATACTGGCGATTGTTGCAGCAACCGTTCACGGGGAAATAAGCACGTACTTCTGGATCACCTTCCTCGGTTCGGTTTCTGTCTATCTGGCGCTGGTGGTTTTCATACTTCCCCGGCTTGGACGCTGGTTCTTCAGGAATGTCCGTGACCAGACCAACATAGAGTACGTCTTTTTGCTGACGGTACTGTTCGTGACGGCGTATGCCGCCCAGCTTGTCGGTTTGGCCGCAATTATCGGGGCGTTTTTGGCCGGACTCAGCATGAACCGCCTGGTACCTGAAAACAGTACATTGATGAGCCGGGTACAGTTTGTCGGGAATGCGCTGTTTATCCCGTTTTTCCTGATTTCGGTAGGCATGCTGGTGGATGTCCGTGTGCTGACTTCCCTGGAAGTCTGGCTTGTTGCGCTGCTGTTTTTTCTTCTGGTCATGGTCGGGAAATACGTGGCTGCCAAAGCGGGACAGCTTTATTTCCGGTTGACGCCGGATGAGGGCTGGGTCATGCTGGGCCTGACGAGCCCACAGGCCGCTGCCACCCTGGCCGTAACACTGATCGGTTTTGAACTCGGGCTCCTTGATGAGTTGGCGGTCAACGCCGTGGTCCTTCTGATTCTTGCCAGCTGTTTCGTAGGACCATACCTGGTGGATCTCTACGGACGGCGCGTGGTCCTGGCCGAGGAAAAAGCCTCCCTCACGGTTTCGGATTCTCCCGAACGCATTCTGGTGCCACTGGCCAATCCGGATACGGCCGAAGCGCTTATGGATATCGCAATCATGATTCGCGGTAAAAACAGCACCGAACCGATTTTCCCCCTGACCGTAGCGCGTGAGACACGTTATGTCGAAGCAGCCGTGGCATCGGGTGAGAAAATGCTGAGCCATGCCGTGGTCCATGCGGCGGCGGCCGATGTTCCGGTCATTCCGGTAACCCGCGTGGATTACAATATTGCCTCGGGGATCATCCGTGCGACACGGGAGCTTCGCATATCGGATATCGTGATCGGCTGGAACGGAGTGATTACGGCGCGGCAACGTATTTTCGGCACGGTACTGGATCAGCTGATGGAGCAATCCGATGAGACCATTCTTGTTTCAAAAATTGACCAGCCCATCAATACCACCGAACGCGTGATCCTGGCAGTTCCTCCCATGTCCCAGTACGAACCGGGTTTTGGAGACAGCTTCCAGACCATCAAAAAGCTGATCAACCAGCTGGGTGCAAAACTTGTAGTACTGGGATCCGAAAGCAACCTGAACATACTCAAACCCTTTATAGAGGAGCAGAAGCCGGA
>SKUI01000046.1 GCA_007122185.1 Rhodothermia bacterium
ACTTGACCTCCGTCTTGAGCCGCCCGCGAATGTCCTTCTCGCTGAGTTCGGTGCCGGCCGGATAATCCTCGATCTTGTCGAGCCAGTTGAACTTGAGGATCACGCTGGTGAGCACAAAAACTGCAATGCTGACACCCATTTTTGGATATTCGCCCAGAACCAGGTAGATGGGCATGACTACCAGCGACATCTGCCAGGCGATGCCGGTCGCGCAGTTGAACATATCGCGACGGAAATCGGTGTTGGGAGTGATGGCGGGGTTCTCGGCTATGCACGCCTCCTGCACCGGCTTCCACCATCCCCACGGACGCACTTCGGTGTAGAATTTCTTGAGGACCTGCGGTTCGGTCGGGCTGGTCAACAGCGTCCCGATGATCGTCCCGCCCAGCGAAAAACCGAACACGATCGGGAAGGCGAACAGCGCTGTAAGGTCGGGGAACAGCGCCGGAGTGGTAAGCGCCGCCACGATGCCGGCCAGCATCCCCCAGAAATAGCCGTATCCGTTCAACCGCCACCAGATCCATTTCAGCAGGTTGGCCGCGATGTACCCGCCATAAAGACCGCCCACGATCCAGACGGTGAGGGCGTGAATCGTATCCACCACGAAACCGAACAGGATGCCCACAACGACCACCGTCAGCGAGGCAGCGTAGCTCAGCCGGACGTACGTGCGGTCACTGGCATCGGGATCGATGTATTTTTTGTAAATATCATTGACGATATACGCGGGTGCGGCGTTGACAAATGCAGCGAAGGTGGACATGAACGCGGCAATGAGTCCGGCCAGCAGGATCCCCATGAACCCGATCGGGACAAAGTTGCTGATGGCATAGGGGAGGATCATCTCGAAGTCGATATCGGCGCCCATGGATTTCAGTTCCGGACTGAAAAACACGATGGCCAGCACGGTGAGACCGGCGACCATGAAATACCGCGGGAAATAGAGGACCAGGATAACGAGTCCGCTCATCTTGGCGGCTTCTTTCGGGGTGCCGGTGGCCAGCACGCGCTGCATGTCGTAGCTGGGGACCGGACCGGCGATGCTCACCATGATACCTTTAAGTATCATAAGGATGAGTGCGTATCCAAACAGTTCGAAGCCATCCTGCTCAATCCGGTAGTTGACCGAATCCATAATGCCCGACCAGTCCATATCCAGTCGCCAACCAAAGAAAAATTCATCCCATCCCTCGGGAACGAACGCATAGACCTGATCCGGACTGATCGCAAACATCGCTATGATCCCGATCACGATGCACGAGAACGTCATGATGAAAAACTGGATCACTTCGGTGCCGACCACACTGTAGATCCCTCCCTTGATCACATAAAGGGTGGTGATGCCCATAAAAATGAGGCCGTACGCCTCCTCGGAGGTGAAATCGATGCCAAGGAACCGGAAGGAAAGATCATATGCGAAAAAGATGCTGCTGAACTTGCCGATGCCTTCGAATCCGTAGGCAATGAATCCGATCACGGTGATCACGGCAAACACCACCACGATGATATGCGAGAGATGGGCGCCGGTCCCCTCGCCGAAGCGGGTCCGGATCCACTCCGCCCCGGTCATCACGTTGGAGCGGCGCAGCCACACCGCCAGGAAGATCATCAGGAATATCTGGTTCCAGACCGGCCAGAGCCATGGCAGCCAGGCGCTTTTAAGTCCGTAGATGAACAGGATGGAGACGGTCCACATGGTCCCGGAGATGTCGAACATGCCCGAGGCGTTGGAGAGGCCCAGGTAGTACCACGGGATCTTGTTCCCGCCGAGAAAATAGGCGTCGAGGTTCTTGGAGGCCTTTTTGGACAGAAAAAAGCCGAGCCACACAATGCCGGCGAAATAGACGACGATGATGGCGATGTCGATCGGATGGAGATACAAGGCAGACCCTCTTTATTCCTGGTTAATTGCGTTCAAACGGGACGAAGACGATTGGTGTCGGCAGGCAGGATGCGCCCGGCGGGGAATAGATGATGTTCATGGTGTGGGTCTCGCCTTCTTTGAGCGGACGATATGCCTGAAGCAGCACATACTCCCCTTTTGTGTTGAAAAAAGTCTGGTCACCGGGGATGCGGACCACGCCCCGCGGATCGGCTCCGGCATCCACGAAGACGGCGCCGGACTGGTTCATGCAGAAGTTGTTGGGGTCATTTGGACCGACGGCGTAGTTATTGCCCATCAACACGGCAATGCCGCGGTTGTCGCTGCTTTTGCGCTCGATGGATAAGTGGTACATGACGCCGTAGTTGCCGCGGTTTTCGAATTCGCCCTCGGCGATACTGTCCCAGCCGCGGACCCAGTCATCGTCGTTGCCGTCGGCGATGATGAGCCGCTTCACACCGTCGGCGCTGTCGAGGATGAAGTCCTCTCCGTTGATAATGTTAAAGTTGGCCTGCTCAAACAGTCCGCGGCCGGCCCCGCTGGTGCGTTCGCCGGGCAGGCGTCGGGGGAGCAGCTCCAGTTCGTCGACGGCGTCGCGGCTGTCCATGTCCGTGCGCCGCATAAGCACACTGACCACGCCGGGCTGATCGATCTCGAATTCATAAAAACCGTGGACCAGGACCGGGTAGGAAGTCACGGCTTTATCCATCTCGGGATCCAGGACCGCGCGCTCTCCGGGTGCAATCGTAATGTTCTGCGGGACTGGGGCTTCCAGGAACCGGGTTTCGAAATACCGTGCGAGCCCCTCTTTTCCTATAAACAGATAGTTGCCGGAAGGCGACGGGAAAGCGTATGCCTTGAAAGTAACGGTCATGTCTTCATCACCGGTGTTTTCGAGCACCGCCGTGATCACTCCGCTGCCTTGTCCGTCACCTACTACGTGATAGACATAGACCCGGTTCCTGCCGGGCTGCAGGGGTTCCTGCATGGCAATACCAGGTCCGGTCCGGAAATACTCCGGCATATCGGAAAAGGCGAGCGCCGCACCTTCGCGGGGTACGGACTGCCAGGGGATTTTCGGAAGCTGATTGACTTCAAAATCATCCAGTATGACAATATCACCGGAGGATGCCCCCATGAACCGGGGTCCGGGCGGAGGCAGCAGGGGTCCGTCATCGTCAGGATCTTCAGACGTCACATCACAAGCGACCGGAACAATGAAAAGGATCAGTAATGACGCGAATAATGCGAACGGGAATAATTTCTTGCTGTAAAAAAACATAACTGCAACGATAGATTGATAAGAAAAGAGTGTAAAAGGCAAATCATGTAATGTCCCTGAAACGGTGGATCCCCTTTCCCTGGTCTGGTCCGTCCCGAACCTATCACTGAGGGTCACCGGATATGAATAACTGTTCCAATATAGTCAAAGACACACAAGATAGAAATGCGGGAGAATACGCTTTTTGCGAGCAAAACTATCTTATTCCCTTTTCGGACACCCGGCCCGTACTAAAAGCCGCTAATGGCTTGCCGATTGTTTTCAGGAGCGGCGTTGTCTCTTTTGCGGCTGGATTGTCTCTTTTTTGGCAGGTCAATTCTGCAAACCGCTTTAAAAGCGGCATCAAGCCAAAAAAAAAGTAGATATTCTGCCGCTTTTGCATTAAAATATGTAAGCGATTACATGAGGTTTTTACAGCCCTCAATCGGACAGGGACTCCCGGCGAGGAATCAAAACTCTTATCTCTATGAGGGTCATCTCCTTGACTTGAATATCATGTGATCCGGAACTTTTCAATAAATCATTTATCATTATGAAACGAACATGACAGCCTCTGCCGACACACAGGGGTATGATTATGTCCTGACATGTCAGTTCACTCTGACCTTATGAATCAAATCTAATTTAAACAGATGAACCGAAGGTCGCGAAGCGCTATGGCCATGACGGCTTCCCGTCACACAGAAGCATGATCATAACCGTCATGGAAATTGCATGTGAC
>SKUI01000253.1 GCA_007122185.1 Rhodothermia bacterium
ATTTTCTCGCCGATGACCCTGAGGCTGTCCTCCAGCGCCCGGATGTCGGCGTACCCGTTGCGGACGTTACCCATTTCGTTTTTTTGATAATCGCATTGCACATCCACCACTACCACATCGGCAAGCGTAAGGGCATCATAGGAGTAGGTGGCTATGAGCGTCTTCTTCTCCTTGACGCACCGGTGGATGAGCGGGGCCACCTCGGGATCCTCGGCCTCCACCGGTGCGATGCCGCGGTTCAGGTACGGGATCTTCCAGTAGGAGCGCGGGGATGGACGCTGCATGCCGATCACGAAATAGTACGGCTTGCCGGTTTCGGGGTCCACCGCGTCGGCCACCACCCCGGCCATCACCGATCCGACGAAGCCCACTCCCATGACCACCACGATCTCGCGGCCCAACTTGCGCTGCTCTTCGGCGATTTTTGCCAGCCGCATGTTCTCTTCGTGCAGCTCCGCTTCTGTGGGCAGTGCGTAGGAATCCCCGTTCGGGGATACGGAAATTTTGTTCGCAGGGACAGGCGCGGCGGGATCAATATCGGTTTTCTTCATCGGAACAGTTTTTAGTATAAAGTAAGGGACAAGACAGATCAGGCAGATTCGAATACCTCGGGACTATATTACCCATTTATGCCAATTCACACAACACCGATGCACCATCCCGGCCAGGTCGGCTGCCGGACAGAACTCCCGGATAAATGATAACATGAGCGCCTGCCTGAACCGGTGTAAATAACTGAAATATCTTTGATAATCTGCTCTAAAATGCTTGACATTGACGTGAAAGTTGGTAAACATTTGAACAGGGGCACATCACTGGTCTAACATCGCACCCGGATGATTAAAAGCACCGTCTACATCTGTGAAGATGATACCTGCCGGGATTCCGGCAAGCAGCAGACCTGCAACAAACGAGCATGTAACAGGCAAAAAAGACGACAAGAGTACCTGCATTTCCAAAAAGACCTCTTTTTTTCGAACGCACTTGAAAATAACGAAAGATTCATGAGTGCTGCGGGTTTACAGCATTTGAAATGCTACAGACTTCCCGGTATGGCAGAATACAAATGCACAATATTATTGTTTTTTGCTGTCAGGTCAGGTGTTCTAATAGTAAACAAGATTTAGCTGCATGGTGCCATTATGAATGAAGAAATAAAAGTAGTGAAGTTATCAGAAAATGATACAGACAGATGGAATAAACTGCTTTTTACCGCAAATACTTCTTCCCACAGATTAAATTTGATTGATCAGTATTATAAAAGAATAGATGGAAGAGAGAATGAAACTTTCATCTTTAACAAAAATGGAAATGATATCGCAGGAGCACACTATTCAACAACCAGAAATTTTAAACGGTTATTTAAAGTAGCAGAAATAAATTCTGGTATCCTGTTTAAAGAAAGTCCGGATTCGTATTTGATTGCGTTTATTATCAATGATTTTCAAAACTGGGCAAAAGAAAACAGATGCATGTACATGAGTATCACACCCTGGCTACCCAAAGAGATTGATGGCAGAATTACTGATAATGTTGATATGTTTCAAAATGTAGCTGAAAGAGCAAATCTTACTGCGCTCAAAAAAGGCAGGCACACGTATTGGATTGATTTGAATAAAAGCGAAGAAGAATTAATGGCAGGAATAAGAAAAAAAAGGAGGAGAATATTAAAAAGAGCTTTAAAATCTAATTTTGAATTCCGTTGTATTGAAAAACCGGATGAAGAAATAATTCATAAATTTGGTGATTTGCATCATAGTCTTAGAATGAGGAAAGGATTAAAACAGAAAAATAGAGACCACTTTGAATCTTACATCAAAAAAACATTATCTGAGGGTTTGGCATTCTTGTTTATAACACGTTGCAATGATGAAATTGTAAATTTGGCGCTGACAAGTAAAATTGGTGATGCGATAGGTATCTACTCTTCCATAAATACCAAGGACATAAATAATCAAGAGTGTTATTCGCCTGGAACAATGTCAAAATGGGACACTATTCTTGCGCTAAAGCATAAAGGATATCGAATTCACAACATGGGATATAGTCCTGGTAAAACTCCGATAAAAGGTCATCCCAAGTATGATATTTGGCACTTCAAATACGGCTTCGGTGGAATGCATGTTGAATATTTGCCTACGTATGGAAAAACAATCGAACCAATACGAGGCAATATGTATAAATACTTAAAATATAAGATCAAAAACGATGATGCATGAGTGATAAAATTGAGCGGGTCATCACAGTGCCAGGCTGACGCCTGCTTCGACCCCGAACAGCGGGCGGCTGTGAAAGGCACCCGCATCGAGTGCCAGGGAAACATGCATGTGAAGCCCCGGCCCATAATTCCGCCCGGAGCTCTGCCCGGATCCCCGGTGTGGAGAGTCGGTTGCCATGTCAACGGCAGAGATCTGATTCGCGTCGGCCGGATCCATCCCGAATGCCATATCCGGAGACGTCCGGACCGCCCTGTCCGTTGCCTGCCACACGGGAAATGCCAGACGGAACAGAAACGAGTAGCGGTCGCGTCGCAGCTCCCGAAACGGCACGTAATCTTCCCGCTTAAAGACGGGTTCTTCCGGCGTGCCGTTGCAGCCGCCCCCCGAGGTCTGATCGTGGCACGTCCCGTAATTCCGTGAATAGGTAGCCAGCAATTCATAGGAAAAACGATCACTGAGGTGGCCCGCAACTCCAAGATGGTGCGCAAGGACGATGTTGTTGACCAGGACCCGGGACCGGTCATCCAGCTTCTCCGGATCAATGAGGATCAGCGGCGTGCCCAGGGTCTGCCCGTGATGGACCCATCCATCCCTGTACACATTGTGCGAATAGTACCGCCCGCGGCCGATGGCATCCCAGGGATCGGCATCCTGCTTTTTGGTGTTGACGTGCTCATAGGTGAGGTACCGGACCAGGCGGCGCGGACGGTCCGGACCGTGCAGATCCAGCCAGGCGATCCACGTACCGTCCCAGGGATTGGGCAGGTGCAGCGACTCGCCATCCTCAATATAGAACATGCGATACGCCCCGGCCGACCAGGAACGCCCCCGGTATTCCACACCAAATTCATACGCCCCGAGCCCGTTTCCGAAAGGCGTCACATTGTTATAAACCTCCCGGTCGGGCTGCCCAAACACATCGTTCAGCCAACTGCGGAACGACCCGTGCAGGCGTCCCAGTTCGGGATGCCTGCCGCCCCACATCAGGTTGTGGACAATGCCGGCTGTCAGACGCCATTCATCTGCCGGCCTAACCTGCAGGTACAGGTATTTCTGGTGGATGCGCGTCCGGTCTACAAAGCGGGCGTCGGTCGTGATGGATTCGGACCAGCGCGCCTTGAACCAGACCGCGCTGTCTGTGAGCGGGACGGGCAGAAAATTCGGGGTGGACAGGCGCAGCCGGATGGGTTGCAGCGCGTTGCGGCTCTGCATCATCGATCCGGTGGTGAGCGGGCCGTCCGATCCCAGTCCGATCGTATCGTGGAACCGGCCTGCGCTGAGCTGCCACCCGTAGGCCCGGAAGTGCAGGTAGAGCTCGCCGAAGCCGAACCGGTTGTCGCCATCCGAGATGCGCGTGACCAGGCGAAACCCGCCATCCAGACTCAATCCGACATTCTGGCGGAACCCGGTATCCAGCCCGGTATCACGTCCCGCTTCACGTCCGGGGCCAGGCCCGCCATCCAGCCCTGCACCAGCGCGACCAGTACGCCTCGAATGTTCCGCGCGCTCCGCACGTTCAGTACGCCCCACACGATCCCTCGAACCCAGCAGCGTGGCATGATATTCGCCGGACAGCAGCAGGTTGCTGCGGGAGTTCAGCGGGATAAGCCCGTCACGGTTGGCGTGCAACCAGAAGGGCGTTTGGTCGGATCCGAAGGTGTG
>SKUI01000027.1 GCA_007122185.1 Rhodothermia bacterium
CGGATGCGTAATAGCATAAAATAAATTATTTTAAGGGGAATCATTTCATTCATGTTCGAACCCCTTGCCCATGAGCCTCCGATTTCTCAATCCACTCCGCTGGCGAAGACCTTTTCTGTTTTGCGTGCTGCTGTTGATGCTGGTGATCTGGTTTGGCTTCATTGACACCTACAGTGTCCGTACGCGGATCCTGCTCAACAATGAAAAAGAGGAGCTGATCAAGGAAACGGAGCGTTTGCAGGAGGAAACCGCTGAATTCCAGCAGAAAATGGAGGCACTCGAATCCGATCCCGGTCTGCTCGAGCAGATGGCCCGGGAAGAGTACGGCATGCGAAAGCCCGGCGAAACCATTTATCGTGTGCAGGAATGATGCGCTCCACATATCGATGCAAACCATTATTTATATTACCCGGGCATTTATACCGGATTTCTGTCACCAGCGATTGCACGTTATGTCATTCTCTTCTCAATCGCCTGATCTCCCATTTTCATCCAACTCGTTACCAAAACACGTAAAAGCGCATGATTTCCATAGGAATTGACCTTGGCGGCACCAATATTAAATCGGCCGTTGTCCATCGTGAAAAAGGACTGCTCGCCACCTCATCTGTTCCTACGCAGGCCGATAAGGGTCCGGAAGCGGTATTGGACCGTATCGCCGAGGCGATTGCCAACGCCGTTTCACAAGCGCCGGAAAAACCCGTCGGTGCCGGCATCGGCTCCCCGGGAATCATTTCCCTGGACCGCACAACCGTTTCTCATCCGCCGAACCTGCCCGGATGGGAAGTGATCAATGTGAACAAGGAGATTAAAAAGCGAACCGGACTTGATGCCATCGTGGAAAACGATGCCAATCTGATGGCTCTGGGCTCATCCCGCTATGGTGTCGGAGTGGAAATGGACAGCCTGATCATGCTCACACTTGGTACCGGGGTCGGTGGTGGCATTATCTACCACCGGGAGCTGTATCGTGGGATGACCGGCGGCGCCGCCGAACTGGGGCATGTGATGATTGATTACAATGGACCGGAATCCAACAGTTCTGCCAAGGGGGGCATTGAAGCATATATCGGACAGCGGTTCCTGATCCGGAACGCCCTGCCGGTCATCCGCCAGCATCCTGAAAACCCCCTTGCAGCCTGGCTGGACAATCCGGATGGGTTGGAACCGCTGCACCTGAGCCAGGAGGCCGATAAAGGAAATGAACTGGCTGTTCAGATCCTTGCCGATGCCGGGAAAATGCTGGGATTCGCCATTGTCAATTACATCCATATTCTGGATATACGCAACATCGTCATTAGTGGCGGCGTTGCCAAGGCAGGTGACTGGATCCTGGAACCGGCTCGCAAAGCAGCGCTGGAACGCCTTATGCCACCGTTCCGGGAAGGGTTTGAAATCCGGTACGAAACACTGGGCAATGACGCCGCGCTGCTCGGTGCCGGCAGTCTGGCCTTTGAATATCTTTAGCACATCACCGATAAGGTAACCCATTTGTGCCTTTTGCGCGCCTCTGTATCATAACGCTTCTTTTTCTCGCTCCGGGGTTCTTATCAGCACCATCGGAGGGGTACGCGCATGCCCGGCACTCCCTTGAGTTGCTGCCTGATTCCCTGCCCCCTGCACCGGATGCAGCGCCCGCCGACACTATACCGGACCAGGAAAAAGACCCCGATCAGATTCCCGACGAGGATAGATCCGAGCCTGACCTGCCGGATCAGAACGGCATTGAGCTGGAGCTCATGAATGGTGCGGACCTGGACAGAACCGACCCGGACCGCATGGGAGCGGACCAGATGAGTCCGGGACGCGCAGGACCGGACGGGAGGGCCGCCGGCGCGGAAGATGGGATTCGTTTCTCCTCACGCGACTCACTCATATTCACTACGCGGGATGAACGTCGCGCCACGCTGTATGGCAATGCCCGCGTCGGAAACGAGAAAGGGGAACTGACCGCCGGGGAAGTGCTCCTGAACCTCGACAGGAACGAGATGAGCGCACAGGCCGGTGAGCCTGCAGATACCCTCTCGGAACCCGTTCTGCAACGCGGCGAGGATCGCGTGCGAAGCCGGCGCATCGCCTACAACTACCAGACCGACAAGGGCAAGTTTGACGTTGCCCGCATCACCATGGACCAGGGCAACGTCATCGGAACGCAGGTGAAGCGCACCGCACCGCACGTCATATTTATCGAAGACGGCATCTACTCCACGTGTGAGCTTGATCACCCCCATTTCTACATTCGCGCGAACAGGATGAAAGTGGTGGATGAAGACGAGATTTTCTTCACAAGGGCACGGCTTTTCATTCTGGATATTCCCTATCCCCTTGTATTTCCTTTTGGATATGTGCCGTCACGGATATCCCGAAAACAATCCGGCATCCTGGAGCCATCATTTACCTACCAGGACCAGCAGCGGCGCGGTATCGGATTGCAGAACCTTGGGTGGTTTCAGTATTTCAACGACTACGTGACCGGCCAGGCTTCCATGGATATTTTCACCTCCGGAACCTTCTATGTCAATTCACGCCTGAACTACCGGCGTACCGACCGGTATACCGGCTCCGTGGAGCTGGGCTATTCGCGGGACCAGGGCCTGGAACCCACCGATCCCGGCTTTGTCACCAATATTCAAAGAAATCTGGCTGTCAGCCACAGCCAGACGCTAAATCCCTACTCTTCCATTTCCGCAAATATAAATCTGAGAACCGCAGACTTCTACAATCGCAACTCTTACGATTATGAGGATCGCGCGCAGGTCAGTACCACTTCCCGGATTGCCTACAACTTCAACCACCCCGAGGGAGCCTATTCTTTCAATGTCTCCGGTTCCGGCACCCAGGATTTTTCAACAGATGCCACAACCATTACCGGACCGTCCGTGAATTTCTCACTGCGCAGGATCACACCATTCCAGCGTACCGGACCGGCCCGGAGGGAATCCTGGTACGAAACACTCAGCGTCCAGTACAGCAGCCGGTTGGAATCGCGATACAGCTTCCGTCCGGTCGATGAAACCGATATCGATTTTTTCGAGGCGCTTTTCAATCCCTCCCGCCACCGCAAAGCCACAGGAGACATCCGCCATATCAACATGGGTCTGCGTCAGACAGCACGGGCCGACATGCAGCTTGTGAGTTCCACTGTCGCCAACATCGGAACCAACCTCAGCATCAACGAGTACTGGTATCCCGAAACATACCGGGAAGAGTGGGATCCCGAACAGAACCGGGTTGTTCCCCGTATGGAGTCCGGATTCGCAACCGGCCGTGACTTTCAGACCGGCCTCAGTCTGAACACCACGATTTACGGACTCAGCGAAGCGCGCATCGGGCGTTTCGAAGGGTTCCGTCATACCATGCGCCCTTCCATCAGCTTCAATTACCGTCCTGATTTCAGCGATGATTTCTGGGGATACTACCGTGAGGTGCAGGTCAACCAGGCCGGCGACACACGAAAATATTCCATATTCCAGGGTGGGATCGTACAGGGCCCCGCCGCAGGAGAACAGCGCTCCCTCGGGTTAAGTCTAAGCAACGTACTGGAAACCAAAGAGGTGCGGCGCGACACCACCGGGGAACGCAGCGAAAGTGTAGTGCGCCTCATCGACCGGTTCAACCTGAGCACCAGCTACAATTTCGCAGCGGAAAGCTTCAACCTGTCCAACCTGACAACAAGCATCTCCTCCTCCTTTTTCCAGAACCTGAACCTGAACGCCAATGCCTCTTTCAGTTTTTATGCTCTGGATGATGACGGCAATCTGATTGACCGCTATATATGGAAGGACAGCAACCAGTTCATGCGGCTTGTCAATTTCAGTTTTGCCGCAAGCACGCGTTTCAGCAGCAGCGGAAGTAACGGACGTGGCCGGTTTGAGCAAC
>SKUI01000203.1 GCA_007122185.1 Rhodothermia bacterium
CGACCAGTACAAGCCGGGATGGAAGTTTGCCCAGCACGAAGTGGAGGGCACTCCGCTGCGCATTGCCGTGGGTCCGCGCGATGTGGAGAAGAACAATGTGGAACTGGCCCGGCGCGACACGTTGAAGAAGGAGATCACCGGTCGCGAAGGGATTGAAAAGCTGATCCCGGATCTGCTGGAGACGATCCAGTCCGATCTGCTGGCGGCCGCGCGCGACCGCACCCGCAAACAGACGCGCCACGCATCCAGCTACAATGAATTCAAAGAAATCCTGGATGCGGAAGGAGGATTTGTGTACGCGCACTGGGACGGTACCGCGGAAACAGAGGAGCACATAAAGAACGAAACCAGGGCGACCATCCGATGTCTGCCTTTGAAGCCGGAAAAGCAACCCGGGAAATGCATGGTGACCGGGAAGGATTCTCCCTATCCCGTCCTTTTTGCCCGTGCGTATTAGGAAGTGCCGGTTTTTTATGCGGCTGTGATGCAGCAGCACCGGTGCCGGCGTATCATCATCAGCCGGTCCTGTGCGTTACCCTGACAGTTATGTTAAAAAAGTCACTCTGAAACAGTTGCGCTGAAACAATTCCACTGAAACAGTTATTCTGAAACAGTCTCACTGACCAACCGAACCAGAATGAACACTGCGACAATGTATCAGGATCTTCTGCTGGCAACCGGCGAACAGAGCCGTGAAACGGACCGGCAGACCATTGAATCGTTCGGCATACCGGGTGAAACGCTCATGGAAATCGCGGGCAACCGGGCTGCGGATCTGATTATGGCCGGCTATCCCTTTACGTCCGGCTATCCTCTTTCCGAGGAGAGCAATAGTGCGCAAGGCAGGGACGGTCATGGTATGGAAGACCGGGGCAGGACAGATCATTCCGGCGTGCCGCACCGGCATCCCCTGCACGTTCTGTTTGTTTGCGGAAAGGGCAACAATGCGGGGGATGCGTTTGTGATCGCGCGCATTCTGATGAGTTACGGCTACCATGTGTCGCTGTTTCCGTTGATGGGCACGAATGGCCTGTCACCAGATGCCCAGCGCAATTTCGACCGCCTTATGAGGCTGTCAAGGGAGATGGAAGCGGAGATCCCGGTCCATCAGAAATGGCCGGCGCCGGATACTTTTGACCTAATTGTGGATGGGATTTTCGGAACCGGCCTGGAACGGGAGATCGGTCCGCCGGTTGCCGGCAGTATTGAAAAAATCAACCGGTCGGGAAAGCCGGTCATTGCCCTGGACATTCCGTCCGGCATCCACAGTGAGACCGGAGAGGTGCTCGGATGCGCGGTGCAGGCGGAAAAGACCATCCAGTTCGGCGTCCGGAAGCTTGGATGCTATCTCGGTGACGCGCCGGTTTATTGCGGTGACCGGATGATGGTGCGCCTGCCCTTTCCACCCGTATACAAGGAACCGATCCGGATGCGGCTGGTGGATATGTCGCTGCAGCCGGAACGGGCGCTGCATCCCCGAAACCGGGTAATGGCGGGTCCGGGCGGCAGGCCCACGCGGGTCCAAAAGCACAAATACAACAACGGGGTTGTGCATGTGATCGGTGGTTCACCGGGGCTAACCGGTGCGCCGCTGTATGCAGCCAGGGCCGCATGGTCGCTTGGCATGGGTGCAGTGACCCTGATCTATCCGGCAGCCTGGTCCATTCCAATGGATTCCCAGGCGCCCCAGCTCATCAAAAAGCCCATCGGGGATTTTGAATCGGATTTTTTCACGGAAGAAGATGCGGAACCGGTACTGAGCTGGCTGGATGAGAAAGAGGGAGTTGTCGTCATCGGTCCGGGTATCGGACGGGAGGAGGAGACGGCGGCATTTGTGCGCAGGGTGATTGCAGGGTGCCCCTGTCCCATGATCATAGATGCGGATGCGCTGCATTGCCTTCCGGAATACGGACAGATTATTTCGGGGAAAGAGCATCCCGGACAGGTAATCCTCACGCCCCATCCCGGAGAGCTGGCCATGCTGACTGGTGAGACATCCGGCAGCGACCATGAGCGCCTGATGAATGCCGCAGCGCTGTCGGAGCGGCTGGGATGCGTTGTGCTCTCAAAAGGCAATCCAACTTTTGTCCACTCCCCGACCGATCAACAGGCCCTGGTCACACCATACGAAACCACCGTTTTTTCAAGAGCCGGATTCGGTGACACACTTGCGGGCCACCTTGCTGCGTTCCTGTCCAGAACGGGGCAGCCGCTTGAAAGCTGTGAACATGCCTTGTTGTACGGTTACAACAAAATCAACGAAGTTACATCAGCCGGAAAAGCATTTCCGGAACCTTCCGATCTGACATGACTGACATAATTACGCGCTATCGGATCATCCGGTCGGCCATACCACCGATATTCCTCATCTGGACGATATTGATGCTGCTGCTCACGTTGCTCCCCGGCGACGCACTGCCGAGCACCCGGCTTTTTTCCTACGACAAAATCGGACATTTTGGAATGTTTGGCGGATGGACTTTTTTCCTTGGTCTGTACATGATCGTTTACAAGGAAAAAGTGAACATCAACCTATTTCTGCTGATGATGGCCGGCATTCTCTTTGGGGCCGCCATTGAAGGATTGCAATATCTCATGCCCGTGGGAAGGGCGGCGAGCTGGGGTGATATCGCGGCAAACTCGCTGGGATGTTTTGCTGCTTTTCTGGCACTTCATCCTGTGCGAAATTATCTGAATAGGGAAAAATAAAATTTCACCTTGGATAGTTAATTAAAATACAGGAATTAAGAGCAAGTTTCAGGAAGCAGGCCATTTGCATTAGATGTGCATTTTGCTTTTATTTTATCTTGCAAAAAATATCCGCTATACAGCAAAACCCAATATGTCTGCATTAGAAAGAAAAAAACCGGCAGCTGATCTTCGCAGAGTTTACATCATCAACATCCAGGTCGGATTGATCCTGACCCTGCTGGCCTTCATTCTCGTCTTCAAGATGAACCTGAATTTTACCGGTGAGTTTGATATTGTAGAGATGGAACAGGAGATCATCGAAATGGAGGAGATCATTCAGACCGAGCAGGAGCTTACTCCTCCGCCGCCGCCTCGTCCACCTCAGCCGGAGCCGGTTCCGGATGATGAAATCGTCGAGGATATGTTCTTCGATCTGGACACCGAAATGGATCTGGATGCCCCTCTTGACCTGCCTCCTCCTCCACCGCCTGAGGAAGAGGAAGAGGAAGAGCCTGAAATTTTCCAGGTTGTTGAGGACATGCCCGAGCCTTCCGGAGGAATGGCGGCCATCTACAATGCCATTCAATATCCCGATGCCGCCCGCAGGGCCGGAATCGAAGGACGGGTCATCATTCAGTTCATCGTGGACGAAAACGGCCAGGTGCGTGATCCAGTAGTTGTGCGTGGAATCGGCGGCGGTTGTGACGAAGCTGCCATTGCCGCTATACAATCGGTTGAATGGTCACCCGGCCGCCAGCGCGGACGTCCCGTCCGGGTTCAGTTCCAGCTCCCGATCATGTTCCGTCTGCAGAACTGATCCGCTTTAGAGAGGACGGCTTTTCCGTCCTTTCTGGCAACTTTTGCTCCCTGGCTGTCACCTTTGCCACCCTGGCTGTCACCTTTGCCACCCTGGCTGTGGCTGTCAACCGGCATAAACCTGCATTGCATTCGGAATGATGCATCAGGGTTGCGTTTTGAGCAGTTTCTGCAGCCGTTGAAGAACGTCTCTCAGATTTTCGAAAGCCACTTTGTCCAAAGCCCCGGAGAGGTCCGTCCACTCCAGGGTTTCGATCTCTTCCTCCAGCTGAGGCTTCAGGTCCGGCCTACCCGATTCCATGGCATACCACCAGGTCTTTTTGGTTACCTGCTCTCCGTGTTCCTCATAGTCATGCA
>SKUI01000080.1 GCA_007122185.1 Rhodothermia bacterium
CCGTCCTCGAAATCGGTGAGGACTTGCGCGTTAGCGCCGATCCATGGGGTCGTTAAAAGCAGCACGATCAGGCATGCGGCCGCGCTCGCGAATTTCTGTCTGGAAACCATGACATCCTCCCGATTTAAGTGAATTGGAAACCGTTATTGCACATTGTGCAAGATACTGATTTATAGGGAGTAAGGATACAAAAAAAATGACCGCAGGATACTTGGTCCTGCGGCCATGTAAAAGCAAATCCCGAAGAGGAGTATTTCAATATATTGTTGGAAAACTTCCCAAATAGACTTGCCCCCCCCTTATTTCATCAGCATCATTTTGCGGGTGTGGCTGAAATCGCCGGCGGTGATGCGGTACAGGTAGACGCCGCTGCTAAGTGCGGCGGCGTCGAAGTCGACGGCATGCTGTCCGGCGGTGCGCACCTCATCCAGCAGAAGGGCCACGCGGCGGCCAAGCAGGTCGTAGACCTCCAGGCGCACGTGCTGCTCGCCGGGCAGGGCGAAGGCGATGCGTGTGGACGGGTTGAACGGGTTTGGATAGTTGCCGTAAAGACGGAATTCGTCCGGGATCTGTCCGGCAAGCGGGTCGTCTTCCGTGCTGACCACCGTGGCCGTGGTAGATATCGGTACATAGCCGCGGTTGTTGCCGGTGTGGATCTCGTCGATCTTGTTTTCGGGATCGAGCACGGCGAAGAGGCGCGGCTGGGAGACTTCGTCGGGCATCACGAACTGTCCAGTCACGGTGTTGCGTCCCCGTATGGGCATGAGCGGTTCGGTTTGAAGAACATCACTGCCGTCGAGCAGCGAGAGGCGCTGTCCGCTTCCATCCGGATGTCCCATGTACAGGTGCACATCCACCCGGTCAATAAGTTCCACCAGGCTGAAGTTGTGCACATCGACTTCCACGGTGACGGTGTCGCCGGGATGCACGCGCGGAGGGAAGTATCTGATGGATTTGGACATTTCAATGATGTCGCGATCGAACTCGACATTCTCGTTGCCGGACAGCATCACGGATTGTGTCTCCAGATGACGCCACGGCAATTTAAGCGCGGGATCGGGTTTGGCGCCGTATCTGTCGTCCCAGAAGCTGCGCGGGCCGCCGAGCAGCTGCTTGTCGAGCCGCACGGCGTAGTCGATGACCAGCGGGCCTTCTTCGTGCCAGTAGGCGTAGGGATAGATGATGTACTGTGCGGTAGGGAATTGCGGACTGATGGCGCCAAGTTCCACCTCGATCTTAATGGTTTCACCGACCATCATCTTGTTGGTCTGCATCTCGGTGGTATTGTATTCCCCGCCGAGACTCAGTCCCAGACCCGACAGGCCGACCGACCCGCCAATGGAGAACGAAGTGGTGGTATAATCTTCCTCCTCCTTGAAATCTTCGAATTCGAGGATCCAGGTGGATTCGGATGCCCCGCTGATGCTGTAGCTGGGATCTGTGGGGCGCAACCCTTTCAGAAGGGTGCGTATTTGTTGATTGCCATGCGTTACGTTGTCATCCCGGGGATAGGAGAGCAGGTTGGATTCCTCGGTGCGTGAGCGGTAGTCGAAGCCGAAGAAGCTGTCGGATGAGAGCCAGGTGTTGCTCGAGCCGGTCGGGAGGACGGCGAGCACGGTCCCCACGAATTCCTCACCATCAAAAACGTCGTACTCCCACAGGTCGAATGTGCTGATGGCGGCATAGATCTGATCGGTTGTGGTGGCGGTCCGGCTTTGTGTAAATGACTCCTTTTCAGCCCGGAATGTGGAGTGGCCAAATCCCTTGCCAAATTGGGTTTCCATGCCGAAGGAGATCATTTTGAATGCGCCTTCAACACCGGCAGATACCGACCAGTCGCTTTCTACCGATGTGGTGACCGACGTTCCCTCCGTTTCGGTGGAGGTAACGGTAGCGCGGAATCCGCATCCGGTGCCAAAGCAGTTGTTCACGTCAAGAACGTTATCCCCAAAAATATCAAAGTGTGTCGGTGGCGCTTTAAGGATGATCCACGGCTGGCGTATATCGGTGAGTTGGGAGCGGCGCGGATTTATATAGCGTATCCGGGACAGGGTAAAGTCGCCACCGGCGATGGCAAACGAGCGGGCTTTTTCGTCGGCTTCCTTGGTACGGAATTCAAAGGAATCAGCCAATACACCTGATAAGTTCGTTTGCCCGGGACTTTCGATACCGAAAACGCTGACCCAGAAATTATAGGTGCCGGACGGACTGAGGAACTCCGGATTACCAGAGCCAACGGTAATGACTTCAGTCGTGAATACACCCTCCCCGGTTTGGATCACATCGCGTCGTTGATTGACATCGGCAATGGTGATGTAGCGTGAGGAGTTGCGTGCTGTCTCCTCACTCACGGAAAAACCAAGCTGCTGGTCGATGTGTATGGCAAGCTGTTTTGGTTCGCCGTTCTCTCCGTTGTCGTTATCATCACTCAGGTCGACCTCGTCCGTGAGCTCGGGACGTTCCGGTGCTTTCAGGACCAGGGCAAATCCGTCGTTGGTGACGATGATTTCGTCCTGGCCGCTGCCGTCGATGTCACCGGCGACCATTGCAAATGCAGAGAGCTCGTTGACAATACTGGTTTCGAAATCCAAACCTGGCCACAGAAAGAGGGATTCGTCGGCCAGATCCAGTACCCGCACGAACACATTGTCTTCGCTCTGTCCGGATTCGGATGACTTCCAGACATTGAAACCGACGGCAATTTCATCGAGGGCATTGCCGGTGAAGTCGCCGGTAACTGCATGAATATTGAGATCGGTGACCAGGGTAAAATCGTCGTACAATCTCTTGGTTTCGCCCGGTGTGATGGCGAGCTGTGAGCCGTCAGGTTCGGTAAACAGTATCTGCGTATCGATAAGCACATTGTTGTTGGTGGAGCCCGGCGCGGCAAATGCGAAGACCAGTTCACGTGTGTTGTTAAGGGTAAGTTTGCCGGCGGCAATGTCAAAAGCGCTGTAGTTATTTGGGAAAGGTCCAGCGTCAAAAGATGCGATTTTGTTCAGATTCAGGTTATCCGAAATGCTGAAAACCTCGATCATGTAGTTGGTTTGTGTCCGGTAGGCCAGTATTACTTCGTCCTGTCCGTCGCGGGTCATATCGGCGGCATCCAAACGGAACAGGCCGCCGCGGTAGCCATCCGCTACGCTGTGAATCGCATAATCGTTGATCCGGATATCGAAATTGTCGACATCGTCACCGGTCATGCGTTCTGGTGTGAGTTCGTGCAGCACAATGTGGATGGCTCCATTGCCGGCATAGGCGCCTACGAATCCCTCGTAGGCATCGCCGTTGAAATCACCGGCAACCACATCCACCGGACTTCGGTGAAAATCATCGAAGGAGAAGCGCGGTTCAAAACCGGTGGTGTTGTATTGGTGGTAGCTGGTGTTTGGAGGCGTGTCATGCTGCTGGTAGAGAAACTCGTTGATATCCGGTTTTTTGTTGGTGTAGAATATCTGTGAGAAGAGTTTTCTATGAGTATCTCCACTGTCTACGTCATAGACATCTTCCAGCCAGAACAGGACCAGTTCGTCGGTACGGAGAAACTCCTCGAAGCCGTCCAGCGGGTGGCTGGTCGTGTCGCTTTGCTGGGCAAAAAGCGGTGAAAAAACGGCAAAAATCAGGATCAGAAAAGTGGTAAGCTTTGGTTTCATGGCAAAACCTCACAAGTTTGATGATAAGGGTGATCAGATGATGTGTTCATCCAGGCCGGTTGCAACGAATATGCTTGGCGTTAAATTAATATTTTTTATAATAATGGCAATAGTATATTGATATAATTAATGATATGTTAAAGGCGGAAAGGCGGAAAGGCGGAAAGGCGGAAAGGCG
>SKUI01000180.1 GCA_007122185.1 Rhodothermia bacterium
CTGCTCACCGACGTGATCATCGATTATCTGAACGCACAGATTGAGGCGGGTGTGCATGCCGTGCAGGTGTTCGACAGCTGGGCCGGACTTCTGGGGCCGGAGGATTTCGGCAACCTGTGCCTTCCGTACCTGCAGCGCATCACCGAGGAGGTGCGGGGCGCGCCGGTCGTGCTTTTTGCCAAGGGTGCGTGGTACGCGCTGGAGCTGCTGTCGTGGCGCACGCGTGCCGCGGCGCTGTCGCTGGACTGGACCGTGAGTCCGGAATACGCGCGGCAGGCGGCCGGGCTGGATATCACCCTGCAGGGCAACTTCGATCCGAGCCGACTGCTGTCGCCGGTGCCGGTGATCCGTGAGCAGGTCCGGCAGATGATCGACCGCTTCGGAAAAGATCGCTATATTGTAAACCTCGGCCACGGCATCCTGCCGAACGTCCCGGTGGACCATGCAAAAGCTTTTGTGGATGCGGTCACGTCATGGAAAAAGTGAGGCGCGACGACCAGTCGGATCTGTCTGAATTGCGGAACCGGCCGGCCTGGAAGCCGGACTGCCGGCAGATGTGACCGGGGGATCCGGCCCGAATGTGACAAACGTGGTGCCGCAACAGGCCACATCCACCCGGAATAAAACATTGCAACCCATGAGCATAAAAACTTCATTCACACAATGGACCCATGACCTGCAGGACCGGATCTGCAGTGCGCTGGAGGAGGCGGATGGGAAGGCCCGGTTCCGCGAGGATCTATGGGAGCGTGAGGGCGGGGGGGGTGGCCGGTCGCGGGTGATCGAGAAGGGCGTGCTGTTCGAAAAGGGCGGCGTGAATGTGTCGACGGTCCATGGCGAGCTGCCGGAGCTGATCCGCAAGCGGTTCGGGGTCACGCAGGGGTGGTTTTACGCATGCGGCATCTCGCTGGTGCTGCATCCTGAAAGTCCGATGATACCAACCGTACATGCCAATTTCAGGTATTTTGAGCTTTATGAGCAGGAGAATGGCGATCCGGTGGATGCGTGGTTTGGCGGCGGGGCGGACCTGACGCCGTATTATCTGTTCGGTGAGGATGCCGGGCACTTCCATCAGATCTACAAAACGGTGTGCGATCGGTTTCATCCCGAACTCTATCCGCGTTTCAAGACGGCGTGCGATCGTTATTTCCACAACGAGCACCGGGGGGAGGCCCGGGGCATCGGCGGCATTTTTTTCGACTATCTGCGATCTGAAGAGGAGCAGAACCTGGCTTTCTGGCATGAGATGACCACGGCGTGCGGCGATGCGTTCCTGTCGTCGTATATGCCGATCGTCGAGCGGCGCCGGAAGGAGCCCTGGGGCGACGGGGAGCGCTACTTCCAGGAGCTGCGGCGCGGGCGTTATGTGGAATTCAACCTGATCCACGATCGCGGGACGCTGTTCGGGCTCAAGACAGGCGGGCGGACCGAGTCCATTCTGATGAGCCTGCCGCCGCGGGTGCGGTGGGACTATAACGTGGAGCCGCAGCCCGGCACGCGTGAGGCGGAGCTGGTGGATGTGTTGCGGAGTCCGCGCGACTGGGTGTAATTTTGGCGTCGGAGCGATATTCCGCACAAAATCGTACCTTTGTTCTGAGCATCCCAATTTTGTTAATTCTTCAACCGTATCCACCATGACGCGAACAGACTCTCAGCTTCCATCAGGGTTCCCGCTATCACGCGGGCGGCGCAACCGGTACGATCCCTCCCGACGGGAGATGCTGGCCGAGCACCGGCTGCATCCATCCGATTTCATCGCACCGCTGTTCCTGGCGGAAGGCAAGGGGGTGGAGGATCCGATTCCGTCCATGCCCGATTATCACCGGCTTTCGCTGGACCTGGCCGTGCGCAAGGCGGCGAAGTGGCACGAAATGGGGATCCCGGCCGTGCTGCTGTTTGCCATGGTGCCGGAGGAGAAGAAGGACAACGAGGGCACCGAGGCGCTGAATCCGGACGGGCTGATGCAGATAGCGGTCAAACGGATCAAGGATACGGTGCCGGGGCTTGCGGTAATGACGGACGTGGCGCTGGATCCGTATTCGAGTTACGGGCACGACGGGATTGTGCGGGACGGCCACGTCGTCAACGACGAGTCGGTGGATGTGCTGGCGCGCATGGCGGTGAGTCATGCGCGTGCCGGGGCCGATTATGTGGCGCCTTCGGATATGATGGACGGGCGTATCGGCGAGATACGGCGTGCGCTTGAATCGGACGGACACGCGCAGACCGGGATCCTGGCCTACAGCGCCAAGTACGCGTCCGGCTTCTATGGGCCATTCCGTGATGCGCTGGATTCGGCTCCGGGATTCGGTGACAAGAAGACCTACCAGATGGATCCGGCCAATGTGCGCGAGGCGGTGCGGGAGGCGCGGATGGATGAGGCCGAGGGGGCGGACATCGTGATGGTGAAGCCGGGGCTGCCGTATCTGGATGTGGTGCGGGCGGTACGCGAGGCCGTGCACGTCCCTGTGGCCGTGTACAATGTGAGCGGCGAATATGCCATGATCAAGGCGGCGGCACAGTTGGGCTGGCTGGATGAAAAGGCGGCCATGCTGGAGAGCCTGCTGGCCTGCAAGCGGGCCGGAGCGGATGTCATTGCCACCTATTGGGCCGAAAAAGCGGTAGCGCTGCTGAACAATTCATGATCTGCTGCTTTCCGGAAACCCAAACCGTGCAAACTTTACAGAGAAGTCAGAGCGTTGGCACATGCAAAATTCCGTGAGATCGGAAGGGCAGAGCAGACCGTATTCGGCCGAATAAAAATAAAAATTTAGATATGGACGGATTAATCCGTACCTTTTAACAATTGGCCATTGACCGGTGAATAGAGATTGTTGATTTTCCTTGAGATAGTTCACGAGATTTGTTCCGTTTAGATTGCCAAGTTACATAACCCAAAAATAAAATTAGATGAATATGACGACGATTTATGTTGGCAATCTCAGCTTCAAGACAAGCGAAGACCAACTTCTTGAACTTTTCTCGGAATACGGTGAGGTAACCTCTGCCAAAATTATTACAGATCGCGAAACCGGCCGTTCCCGTGGCTTTGGTTTTGTTGAAATGAGCGACGATGCCAAGGCAAGCGAAGCCATCCAGGATCTGCATGAAACCGAGTTTATGGAGCGTGACCTTGTGGTCAACGAGGCTCGTCCCAAAAGTGACAACAACGGCTTTGGCGGTCAGCGTCGTGGCGGTTCCCGCAACCGGTACTAATTTGGCCGGAATCGTTTGACGACCGATTGAAGGCCGTCTGACGCTATCACCACAGATGTGAGCACGGGCTCCCCCAAAAAGGGAGTCCGTTTTTTTTTGTCCGGAACCCGGTGATTCGGACCCCTGGAGTGATCACTGAGGAAGCCCGACTTCTCTCAGGTTCTCCGGCAGATCCAGTTCCGTTTCCGGCGGCAGCACTTCAATATTACGTGCATGCCATCCTGTCTGAGTGCGGACCATATCAAACCGAATGACATCGCCGGTTTGAAGTCCTTCGGAAACGGTGGGATCGTCAATGCGCAGGCTCATCCTCATCGCATTCATCACATCCGGGATGGTTTCATGTATCACGGAAATGGATTCGCCCCGCATGTCGGTGCTGAGATACCGGCCCCTGACTTCATATACTTCATCGGCGGCGGCCGGTTCCTCGTTGCCGCAGGCGGCAAATGAAAACGGCAGGACAGCAAGGAGGAGTAACGGAAGTAAACAATTGGATTTCATAAGAGAAAAGCTTCTGGTTGATGGTGCTGTTTGCACGAAATGAAGGTTGCAGATTGCGGTTGCAAAAATAATTGCAACGAAACGATTTCCCAAAGATACACGATTTC
>SKUI01000195.1 GCA_007122185.1 Rhodothermia bacterium
CCGATGAGATCGCCCCGCTGGCCGACTTCTTCTCATTCGGGACCAACGACCTGACCCAGATGGCATTCGGGTTCAGCCGCGATGATATCGGCAAATTCCTGCCGGAGTATCTTGAGAAGAAGATCCTCCGCAACGACCCGTTCCAGACACTGGATCGGAAAGGTGTCGGTAAACTGGTGAACGAAGCGGTCACCCTTGGAAAGAAAGCAAAGCCGGATATCAAACTTGGCATCTGTGGTGAACACGGAGGAGATCCCGAGTCCATCGCTTTCTGTCACCAACAGGGGCTGAATTACGTCTCATGCTCGCCCTTCCGTGTTCCGATTGCACGACTGGCCGCAGCACAATCGGCTATCAGACAGAAAAGCGAATAGGGCCGGATCAGCAGGTTTGCTCCATGCAGCAAGGCATTCCTGTCTGATCAACTGAATGAAAAAAAGCACCCGTCGGTAATGACGGGTGCTTTTTTTTTGAAACGTAAAGCGGAAAACAGGAGCAATCAAAAAAAATTACACTCTTGATCTGATAAAATAGTCCCTTTTGTTTTTATGTGACTCACTAAGTCTATCGTATAAAAAAAGATAAATGCAATTAACTGATAATTAATTAATGTAGAAATCGCTTTTAGGATTAACTAATTTTAATATAAAAATCTAAAATTATACTGATTTGCATCTTTTTTTGAATTATAGAAAGAATTCTTATGTTATTTGAAATGTATCACATAGTAATTAACAAAAAATTACAGTACTGCACCATTCGCCCGTATAAGGGTGAGAATTCGTATCACAATGATAGACAAAAAGATACGTCGTATGTCCTCGATTTATAGAAGGACAAAATTAAAATCGAAAATAAGAAAACAGGAGTATCTCTTATGAGAATCACAATACCGTTTTTTTTAATACTTTCATTCATTTTTCTAACCACTTTCCCGGCTCAGGCTGCAACCCCCAATATCAGTCAGCAGAGTCCAGGGACCTATCTGCTCTCCAATACCCTTGCACCCAGCGCCTCCCTGAGCAATCTGGGGTATTCCGGTTCAGCCACATCGGTCGGGCACCATGAACCGTCACTGCATGTGGGCGGAGCTGTGCGCTACAATCTGCTCCTTACCAACTACGAAAGCGGTACGGATGCGACCAGCGGAGCCTTTACCTTTGACACGTGGCGGATTAATGTGGTCTATGACAATCCGGGTGGCATTGGCCTCAATTTTGAATACCGTTTCTACCCGACATTCGGCACCCATTTCATCAAGCAGGGCTGGCTCGACTATTCGCTCACTGACCGGACAGAAGTGCAGCTCGGTGTGACCCAGGTTCCTTTTGGAAACCTGCAGTACAACTCCAACAGCTGGTGGTTCAGCCTGGCATACTATGTCGGCCTGGAGGATGACCACGACATGGGTATCAAATTTACCCACACAACAGATAACTTCCAGCTCGACCTCGCCTACTTCTATCAGCCCGAACCCGAAGGACCCCCGGCACAATTTGGAACGGGTGGATCCGGACGCTACTCCTATGACGTGATCCCCGGCGATAATGCCAGTCTGTCCGAACGCAATCAGTTCAACATCCGCGGAGCATACCTGATGGACAATGGTGAATTCGGTGCTTCGCTGCAATACGGACAGCTTTACAATTCGGTACTGGATCAGTTTGACAGCCGGTTTGCAGCAGCAGTCCACGGCAGCTTCTCTTTCGGGAATTTCACCGTAATGCCCCAGTTCCTGTACTACTCCATGGATGCCGTGGATGACGGTGGACGTGATCTGAGTACGGTGTTCATGGGAGCCTACGCCATTCCATACGAGGTTTCAACGGAAGCGTGGATGGCCACGCTCGGGCTCTCGTATTCCATGGATGTGGATATCGGTCCCATCAGCAATTTGACATTCTACAATGATTTCAGTTATATGGAGAACCAGGTTGGAGAAGGCAGTACCTGGCGGGCTACCGGCGACGGGCTGACCCTCGACGACAATTTCGAATCCACCATCCAGAACATCACCGGCTTTCTCATCTCGGCCGGACCGGTATTCACCTACGTGGATATCGCACAGGGTATCAACCAGCCCTGGCTTACTGACTTTTTCGGTGTCGGCGTAGGTCCCGGACATGAAGACCTGGGGCTGGGTGATTCCGAATACAACATCCGCTTAAATATCAACATTGGATTCTATTTCTAAACGAAAGAAATACGCATGCCGGTCGTGCGCAGCCAAATCGCGTCATGGTTGAGATGGCCTGATATGGTGGTTGATCGCCATCTCAGATCTTCTTGATTGTGAACGCAGAATATCATGAAAGTGGTCGCAAGATCCCATGGTTGCGCAACCCGGCATGATGCGCTATGGCAGCTGAAAAGCAGCTGCGAATATATTTCGAATGCAAAAAGGAGGAAACGAATATGCAAACGCGACAAAAAAGCTCATTACTTAAAAGCGGCTGGACAGCCATAGCCTTTGCCATAGTGGCTGTTATTGGCCTGCAGGCATGTGAAGCCGAGACCGACGAGATCCGGCTTGGCTATGTTCTTTGGGATTCGGAGATCGCATCCACCCATGTGGTTGCAGCCATCATTGAAGATGAGCTGGGACATGATGTCAACCTGACGGCCGTTGATGCCGGACCGATGTGGACCGGCATGGCACGCGGTGATTTTGATGCCATCGTAGCGGCCTGGCTTCCCGGTACGCACGCAGCCTATCTGGAGCAGACCCAGGATGATATCGTTAACCTCGGTCCCAACCTGGAAGGGGCCAAGATCGGCTGGGTTGTCCCCGAATACGTACCTGTCAACAGCATCGAAGAGCTGAACGACTATGTGGACGAATTTGACGGTCAAATTACCGGTATTGATCCCGGTGCCGGACTCATGGCAGCCAGTGAAGAGGCCATAGAACTTTATGACCTTGATTACAACCTGCTCTCCGGTTCCGACGCCGCCATGACAGCTGCTCTTGAAAGAGCTATCGACCGCGAAGAGTGGATTATTGTCACCGGCTGGACCCCGCACTGGAAGTTTGCGGCCCATGATCTCAAATACCTTGAAGATCCGCGTGGAGCGTTTGGTGATGCCGAGCACATTGCCACCATCGTGACCCCTGGCCTGGAAGAGCGTCACCCGGATGTATTCAGCTTCCTTGATAATTTCTTCTGGACTCCCGAAGAGATGGGCGAAGTCATGATCTACATTGAGGAAGGAATGGAACCTTTTGATGCCGCCCGCCAGTGGATTTCTGAAAATCCGGACCGTGTCAATGAATGGCTCAACTGACCTTATACAGTAATTATGGTATGGTGCACCCTGAAACGGTGCACCATTTTTTATCTCTGCCGGGTTAGAGGGGATACCGTTTTTTGTTGAGGGCATACCATCAGTCCGGCAAGGCGGCATGACAACAAGCAATCAAACAGCGCATATGAGTGAAATCATTACAGTCCGAAATCTGTACAAAATTTTTGGAGACAATCCGAAAAAAGCCATTCAGGCCCTGAAAGAGGGCAAGTCGAAAGACGAAATCCTCCGGGAGTACAAGCAGATCGTGGGAGTCCAGGACATCAACTTTTCGGTTCGTGAGGGTGAAATATTTGTGTTGATGGGGCTGTCAGGAAGTGGCAAATCAACCTTGCAGCGCCTGATCAACCGACTGCATGAGCCCACAAGCGGTGAAATCGTGATCAACGGAACGGATATCGTCAAGCTCAACCAGAAAGATCTGCGTGAATTCCGGCGTAAAGAATTTTGCGGGATGGTCTTTCAGAATTTTGCGATCCTGCCCCATCGCACCGTGCTGGGCAACGTGGAGTTCG
>SKUI01000115.1 GCA_007122185.1 Rhodothermia bacterium
ACGATATCCTCTTTCTGGATCATCTTGAGCAGGTCGGCGAGGGTCTGCGCCCATCCATGCCACCCCCCTGTCTGCATCGGGCCCAGACGATCCTGGATATGCCCGGCCACCTTGCGTTCCAGCCAGATGGCAAAAAGGGCATAGATCAGGATGATCATCAACGGGATGATGGAAAAGACAAAGACGACCACGGGTCCGGCCGGCAGGAAACTTTCCAAAAATTGCTGCATAGTACGTTCCTTTACATGCTATCGGTCTACTTCACCGAGGACAATATCAATACTTCCGATTATCGCCACCATGTCGGCCACCATGGCACCGATGGAGATGGCAGGTAAAACACTTAAATTCACAAAACTTGGCGCCCGGGCCTTGACCCGGAACGGAGTGGTCGACTTGTCGCTGATGATATAATATCCCAGCTCACCACGGGGGGTCTCGGTCCGGCAGTAGATCTCACCGGCAGGGGGACGGATCTTTTTGGGTATGGCCTCCTGCACGTCCCCTTCATCGGGCATCTGATCCAGTGCCTGCTCAATGATCTTCAGGCTCTCTTCCATTTCCCAGACTCGGACTATGTACCGGTCCCAGCAGTCGCCAACAGTGCCCATCTCGCCTTTTCCAACGATCACATCGAACTCAAAACGGTCGTAAATGGAGTAAGGGTCATCTTTCCTCAGATCCCACTCCACACCGGATCCGCGCAGGCTGGGTCCGGAGACCCCATAGTTGATCGCCACTTTTTCGGGCAGGACCCCGACATTGGCCGTGCGGTCAATAAAGATTTTGTTGTGTGAGAGCAGGTCGTTCAGTTCCTTGATTTTGGGACGGAACGATTTCACGAAAGCGGCCGTGTCGGTCTTGAAATCTGCGGGGACGTCATTCATCAATCCGCCGATCCAGATATAATTGTAGAGCAGCCGGGCGCCGCTGGCTTTTTCAAAGATGTCCAGGATTTTTTCCCGCTCGATAAAGCAGTAAAGGAACGGGGTGAAGGCACCGATATCCAGGCCGAACGTCCCGACGGCCAGCAGGTGGCTGGCAATGCGCTGCAACTCCGACATGATGACCCTGATATATTCCACCCGGTCGTTTACCTGGATATCCATGAGCCGTTCCATGGCAATGGCATAACCAAGTTCGTTGTTCATGGCCGCCACATAGTCCATGCGGTCTACGTACGGAATGACCTTGGCATAGTCGTTCATGGCCTCGGAGTGCTTCTCAAAGCAGCGGTGGAGATATCCGATATGCGGAATGGCCCTGGTGACGATTTCACCGTTCAGGGTCAGTTCCATTCGCAACACCCCGTGTGTCGACGGGTGCTGCGGCCCCATGTTGATGACCATCTCCTGGGTCTTGAGGCCGTTTCCGGATTCCACGGGCGGCGTCAAGGTTACTTCAGGTCCTTTTTGTTTCACTTGTGTCATGGATCAATACGTTACTTTCATTCCACGGTAAGTTTCCTGGACCTCGTAGTCCTTGCGCAGGGGGTATCCCTCCCAGTCGTCGGGACACAGGATGCGGCGTGGATCGGGATGTCCGTCAAAGCGGATGCCGAACATGTCGTATGCCTCGCGCTCGTGCCAGTCGGCGGTTTTCCAGATCTGCTCGACGGTCGGCAGATGCGCATCATCTTCCGGCATGATCACCTTGAGCGTCAGTTTGTGCTTTTCGCTGGTAGAAAAAAGGTGATAGGTTACCCCGAGAGCGTTTTCTTTGGGATAGTGCACACCGCTCAGGCACATAAGCGAGTCGAACCGAAGACCGGGCTCATCCCGCAGGAATTTGGATACCTCACGGATCTGTTCCGCTTTCACGGTTATCCATGACGTCACCGGCATATCCTGCTTCAGTTCAAAAAGCTCTTCACCGAATTTATCCACGAGAATGCGGTGCAGTTCTTCGGCCGTTTTCATCAGGCACCCTCCTTTTTGCGCGCAACATCCTGCTGCGGAAATTCGATCTGGGCTGTCTTGTGCTCATCAGTCTCTTCAGCGCTTTTGACCTGGATGTCGTCGCCGCCCTTGTCGTGGATCACAACCGGTTTGCTGCCTGTTCCTTCGACCAGGCTCTCTTTCATGATCTTGTCATGGAGATGCAGGAAACCCTGGAGCAGCGCTTCTGGCCTGGGCGGACATCCCGGCACGTACACATCCACCGGAACAACCCGGTCAACGCCCTTGAGTACATGGTACCCGTGCTCCCAGTAGGGCCCGCCGCAGTTGGAGCAGGAGCCCATGCTGATCACGTAGCGCGGTTCGGCCATCTGCTCGTAAAGCCGCTTGATACGAGTGGCCATTTTGAGGGTGACCGTCCCGGCCACGATCATGACATCCGCCTGGCGGGGAGAGGAGCGCGGGATGATCCCGAAACGGTCAAAGTCGTATCGCGACGCCGCCGTTGCCATCATCTCGATGGCGCAGCATGCCAGACCGAACTGCATGTACCAGATGGATGACTTCCGGGCCCAGTTCAGCGCCTTTTCCAGCGAAACGATAATTATGTTACTGTCCTGAAACTTTTTATCGAGTAAACCCATTTAGCAATTGTTACATATGTAAGTGTTGGCCAGCCCGGATGAAGATACGGGTGCAGCGGGGCGCTACTTGTTCGCCTCTTGTTGCGGTGAGGCTTCGCCTGCAGGTGACACGTTTTGTTCCGGATCCGGAACAGCATCCGCAACCTGCGATCCGTTCCCGTAAGCTGCCATTTCACGGTTCCAGTCAGGAAGGACCACCCCGACGCCTTCCACATAACGCGGCACAACCGGCTGCGGCTTGTCCCACTGAAGGTCACCTTTGCCCAGCTCATACAGAAAACCGACAAAAATGAGGGAAACAAACACGATCATTGCCCAAAAAGCGTACCAGCCCATGCTTTGAAATACGATTGCCCAGGGAAACAGCAGGACAACCTCCACCTCGAAAATCAGGAACATCAGTGCTATGACATAGAACCGGTTGTTAAACTGGATCCAGGCCTCTCCGACGGGTTCCTCTCCGCATTCGTAAGTGGACAGTTTTTCAGGGCTGGGACGGTTGGGACGCAGCATCCATGCTACCAGCAGCGTTATTCCGGCAAAAACGGCGCCATTGACCAAAAACAGCAATACGTACCCATAATCAGCAAGCATACAGCGCTATCAATTAGGTTTAGCAAAAATAGGATTATAACGGGACAAAATAACCAATTGGCCGTTTAAAATCATCCAAGTTTATCGGCCCGGTAACTCTGGAGGATGCGGATGTAGTTGGCGCGCTCGAAGGAGGTCGGATCGGCCACGGAGGCAGAGCTCATGGCCCCTTTCATCTGCGCAACGGACTCGTACTCATTCTGCTCCATCCAGATCTTCATCTCTTCCACGATATTGAACAGCTTGTCGCAACCCTCGCGAAGCAGTGTTGAGGCCATCTGGGTTACATCGGCGCCGACCATGATCATCTTGATCACGTCTTCTGCGGAATGGATACCGGTCGTTGCGGCGAGGCTGCACTTCAGGTGTGGACGCAGCATGGCAATCCAGCGAAGCGGCAGGCGTTTTTCAAATGAGTTGCTAAGCTCCAGGCTGGGGGCGATCTCCTTGGTCTCAAGGTCAATATCCGGCTGGTAGAAACGGTTGAACAGCACAAGTCCGTCAGCTCCTGCGGCTTCCAGCCTTTTCGCCATGTTGGCAAAGGCGCTGAAGTAGGGACCGAGCTTGATGGATACGGGAATGGACACGGACTCCTTCACGGCCTTGAGGTCATTGACATACATATCCTCTACTTTTTGAGAGGTCATCTCCGGATCAGCGGCGA
>SKUI01000170.1 GCA_007122185.1 Rhodothermia bacterium
GGCGACACCCGTACGTAGCCCTGCATCTCCTGGTGAAGCGCCGAGCAGAAGGCGGTGCAGTAGAACGGATAGATACCCGTGCGCTGCGGATGCCAGACAATGGTCTTTGTCTCACCGGGGGCGATCAGCACTTCACCGCTGTTGGCGCCCTTGATGGCAAATCCGTGCACCATATCCCAGTCCTGTTCGATATTGGTCAGGTGGAAATAGACAGTGTCACCGACCCGGATGCCCTCGATATTGTCCGGAGTAAAGTGGCTTCGGATATTGGTCATGTAGACCCGCACCACATCGCCGTCACGCTCAACGCGGGCGTCGCGCGGACGCTTGACTGCATGCGGATGCTGGTTGTCGTCCAGGTCGTATATCTGTTTTACATTTGGCTTGATTATGTCAGCCCGGATGGCCTGCGCATAGTGCGGTTCACCAATGGTCGGGAAATCAAGCAGCAGTTCCATGCGGTCGCCCGAAATATCGTAGAGCTGGGCGGGGTGGAGCTGCTTGGGCCCGGTCGGCAGGAACCGGTCGCGTGCTGTCTTGGTCAGACCGACCATATAGCGGCGGTCCGGATTCGGCGTGTCGCCTCCGGTGATCATCAAGTGGCCGATAGAGTAGTATGCATCGATACGGTCAAGCACCTCAAAGGTTTCCAGCGACCACTTCACAATTTCCGAGGAGATGTACACCGAAGTGTACGCATTGCCGTCGCCGTCAAACTCGGTGTGGAGGGGGCCAAGTCCCGGATTCTCAACTTCACCAGCAATGGTGGCTTCGTATTCAAGCACCGGAATACCGTTGATAACCTCCTCAAAAGCCTCGTTCTCGATGGCTTCGAGCATTTGGCTGAAGGAGTGTACCGGAATAACGGTGGCAAGCTTTCCACCGGCAACAATGTATTCTCCGGTTGGATCAATATCCACCCCGTGCGGCGACTTGGGCGTCGGCAGGAAATAGATCATGCCGGGAGCATCTTTCGGATCCAGCAGCAGCACCTCATCATGAACTGTGGAAGAAGCGATTCCCGTGTTTTTATCTTTCAGGTTGTGATAGTAGTTGGCCGGCACAGTGCGTGCACGCCCTTCACGAACATACTCCTGCGCCTTTCTCCAATTGACGGCCACTACATAGTCCTTGTCAAACTCGGAAGCATAGATCTCCAGCAGGGTATGGGCCTGTTCGGTGTTGTAGGTGGTGAAGAAGGCCCAGTCGGCGGACGGTCCCTTGCCTGCCCGTCCCAGGTCGTAATGGTAGGGAGGCATAAGAATCTGGAAGTCCATGCTCATCTCTCCCGACTCAGGGTCGACAGCGATAAAACTGAGCGAACCGTCAAAGTTCTCCTTGTAGGAGTCGATCGGCACATCCTTGTCCATTTCATAAGGGATGCTGAACCGGGTGGCACCCAGGATGTACTCGGTGTTTTCCGTTACGAAGGTAGATGCGTGATTCCCGCCTGTGTTGGGGAGTTCCAGAATTTCGGCCGTTTCAAAGGTGGTCAGGTCGATACGTGCCACACGCGGGGTGTTGTTTGCGTTGATGAAGATCCAGCGTCCGTCCGGCATTCCATCAGTATGGGATAAATCCGGGTGGTGCGAATCATCCCACGGGATGAATCCGTAGCTGGTCATCAGCAACGGCTTGGTTTCTTCGGAGTAGCCGTATCCGGATTCCGGATCCTGTGAAAAGACGGGGATGTTCCGGAACATGCGCGCCGAGGGCAGACCCCAGACGCTCAGCTGACCGCTGTATCCCCCCGAAAAGAAAGCGTAATACTCATCGTACTCACCCGGTGCCACATATACCCGCTGTGCGGCATCGCCGGTGTCCAGCATGCCTGGCTGAGACGGGCATCCATACATGATCATCGCGAGCAGGCCGAGCCCCAAAAGCAATGACGTTATTTTCCAAATGGTTGTTTTTTGTGCCATAGTTCTAATTGTTGGTGGTTGTGTTTAGTGGGTTATTCCCTCAAATCTTCGCCTGTTTCTGCGTAATAGCGCAAAAAATCGACAATTTCTATCGCCTGTTCCTTGCTCACGTTCTGGTAGGGCATGATGGTCATGTACTCCTGGAGCAGTGCCTGTCCGACCGGGTGACGGTTGGTCATTTCCTCGGGATTCAGGATGAAGTTGATGATGAACTCGGGCGACCTTGCTTCGGTCACTGCGCCCAGCGGCGGCCCCACAAAGCGGCGGTCCATACGGTGACAGGCCGTACAACGGAGGTCGAATATCTCGGCTCCGCGGCGGGCGCGTTCCACATTGAGATCCCCGATATCCAGCCTTTCGGTGACCGGGCCGATGCCGTGTTCCAGTTCAAATTCGGTGAGTTCCGGGGCCTCGTCCCGGGCAGGTTCGGCATCGCGTTCCTCTCCGTTTCCGCAGCCGGTATACATCAGTGCCATGAGGAGAAGGAGCAGGATTCTTATTAGTTGCTGCATGACTGATTCTTTCGTGATTGATTAATGGATATAAGTGTATTTTATCTTAATTACGAGCGCAAAGAGGAGTCCTGACCTTCTGCGGTTTTGCCACCGGCAGGACTATCGACCGATCCGCTTTGACTAACGGCCGCTTCAGTGGTATTTCTGGTCGATCCGCTTTGACTACCGGCCGCTTCGGCATGACCTGGTCCATCAGCGGGACAGAGTTCAGAAAGTTTTGTGTGAGAGAAGAAAAGATCGATACTGTCACTCAGATTGGTCCATTTCCTGAAAAAAACCGGCGTTTTTTCCATCTGTTCCTTCGGAATACCGAGCCCGATGGGCTGAAATGCCTCTTCTCCTTCCACTGCGGTAATTATTTCCTTGAGCGTGATTTCGCTGGCAGGCTTCCCAAGCATCACGCCTCCACCGTATCCGCGCATCGTCTGTACGATGTTCCGGGAAGCCAGCCGCTGCATCACCTTGGTCAGAAATGCCGGCGGGATGTCCAACTCCCGGCTCAGCTCACGGATGGAGATCATCTCGCGCCCATGCCTTGCCGCCATGAAAGCTACCGACCTGATTCCGTATGTGCTGGCCTTGGAAAAGTGCATAAAACGTATTTAAGAGTATTTTATCCTAAAATAGGATTTACCACTTGAACAAGTCAAGAAAAAAATCAAAAAAAGTAACAGCATCGTATTCTGACGTATTCACTAGCGCTTCTTTTTCCTCCGGGCCGATGCCCGGGCGTTTCTGCCGAAAATCAGGTGGCAACAGGATGACGATGCGGTCAGTAGGTGTGGATGCTCCCCTGTGCCGATGGCAGGTAATTGACACCGAACCAGCACACCATCAGGACGACAAACGCCACTGCCAGTGTCCACATGGCCGGACGCACCAGGTCCGAGCGGTGCGCCCTGATGTGGATGTACGCCAGATAGACGATCCACGTAAGCAGCGCCCAAACTTCCTTGGGATCCCAGTTCCAGTAGTGCCCCCAGGCCTCCTTGCCCCAAATGGCACCGAAAATGAGTCCGAGTGTGAGAAAAGCGAAACCGATGTAGACCAGATTGTCGGCCAGCGTTAGGGTTGTCACCTTAAACTGTCCGCTGCGTCCCTCATAGAGCGCTTTCACGGCAACAATGGCCGAAACTGCCAGCAATGCATAGGCAAAAATGTAGACGATCACATGGGGGACGAACCAGACGCTTTGCAGCGCCGGCATGAGGGCCCGGTCGTGGACATCCGGATTCAGCACATTGATCCCCAGGAACACTACGGCCATCAGAATGCTGTAGGCCAGGACCCAGCTTAGCTGCCAGCGGCGCCAGGTGAGATAGCCGATGAGCGGCATGAA
>SKUI01000127.1 GCA_007122185.1 Rhodothermia bacterium
ATGATGCGCCGCTCCGACTACCACTATTCGCCGGATCAGTTTCGGGTCGCATCCTACAGCAAGCCGGCAACGGTTCTGGTGGCGCTCAGGAAAGTGCTTGGTGAAGATGTCTTTTGGGAAGCGTACCGGACGTTTATCAATGAATGGGCTTTCAAACTGGCTTACCCGTGGGATTTCTTCCGCACCTTCGAGCGTGTAAGCGGCAGGGACCTGACCTGGTTCTGGCACAGCTGGTATTATGAGACCTGGATTCTGAATCAGGCCATTGAGTCCGTTGAAGAGGTTGCCGGCGGAACCCGCATTGTCATCCGGGATGAAGGCGAGGTGCCCATGCCGGTTTATCTCACCGTGACCAGGGAGGATGATACCGAATCGGAGTACACCATTGATGTCGACCTCTGGCTGCAGGGGGTGCGCCAGGCCGAACTCATCGTTCCGTACAGTGGTGTCAAGTATGTGGAAATCGATGCCGCTTTCGCATTTCCAGATGTAGACAGAAGCAACATGTTCTGGGCAAGTGAATACGAGGATTGACGGATTTCAATTCATAGTCATTCACCTTTCAATTTTGTAATATAATGAGCGGCAAGAATGCCTTTACAGCGGGGTAACTCATTCATAACAGATGCGACTCCAGCCGTTCAGTCGTTATAGTTGCCATAGTCGTTATAGTCGATATGGCCATCTGATGACACTAATGCGGCAACCAACAATATCCACAATCAGTAAAGATCAGTAAAATCAGAAAGAGGTTGGAAAAGAAACTGGAATTACCCTGGTATGTCAAGCTGACCATCGCACTGGCCGGACTTACCCTCTTTGTGTTTTTTCTGATCCAGGCCAGTTCCATTCTGGTGCCCTTTCTTTTTGCCGTCTTTTTCTCCATTCTGCTTGCGCCGCTATCCTCATTTTTCGAGCGCTATCGTATCCACCGGGTCTTCGCATCCATTTTCAGTGTGTTGATCGGGATTACGTTCCTTGCCGGCATCATCTTCTTTTTTTACAACCAGATTGTGAATTTCGCTCAGGATCTGGGGATGATTGAAAAGCGCATCAATGAGCTTTTTGAGCAGTTTTCCGGTTTTTTCAATGCCTATCTGGATGTGGAACCCGATGCGCAGCTGGAATCGGCCCAGGACGCGATCATCTCGTTTTTACGGGACAATGTGGAGCCGCTAACGCGTGGCGTTATGACCGCCGCCACCACGCTTACCATGTTCTTCCTGATTCCCATCTACGTCTTCCTGCTCCTGCTATACCGTGATTTCCTGAGGGATTTTTTCCTGATGGTACTGGCGCAGGCCGACCGCGACAACAAAGTGGAAAAGGTGCTCAACAAGGTTCGCAGCGTGGTTCAGAACTACATCACAGGCATGTTTTTTGTAATCTGCATTCTTGCGGTTCTCAACAGTCTGGCGCTGACCATTATCGGGGTGGACCATGCGCTTTTCTTCGGTGTGTTTGCGGCCATGCTCAATGTGATCCCGTTTCTTGGTCCCATTATCGGATCCATCCTCCCGATCATTTATGCCTTGCTGACCATGGATTCGCTCTGGTATCCGGTAGCTGTGCTGGCTTCGTTCTACGTCATCCAGCTTTTTGAAAGCAATTTGTTTACACCGATGATTGTGGGACAGCGGGTGAGCCTGAACCCCCTGGTGACACTGCTGGCCATATTCGTTGGCGGACAGATATGGGGTCTGGCCGGGATGATCCTTTTCATACCGGCGCTGGCCATGCTCAAGGAGGTCTGCGATGAGGTGGAGACCCTACGTCCATACGGATACCTGCTTGGGAAGGTCAAAACACGTGAACAGACGGAAAAGGAGTATTTCTCGGGCCGGTTTCCCGGTATCAGCATGAAGGAAGAGATGTCGGAATCAGGTGAATCCGATGAAAAGAATCCAGACAGAAAAGAACCCGTCAGCAGAAAAACCGGAGAAGAAAAAGCTTCTTCAAAGAAAACAGCAGAGTGAAAAGCTCACAAGCAATCCGGCTGTAAAAAAGGAGTATTCAGCTTCATTCACCGCTGGCGTAAAGATAGCGCTTGATCTTCTGAGTAGGAGTTTTTTCAAACGGCTCCGGTTGTTCAATGACTTCGGAAAGCCGCGAAAATGAAGAGACATTGGCATTGGTTTCCTCCCGTATGGAAACCAGCAGCTTTTTGATGTATTCGCGCACCTGGGTCTGGTTGAGATTCTGTCCGGCCAACTCTTCATCCAGCTTTTCATAGTTCAGATGCGCCCGGGCCACAAGCCGGCCATCCTGCTGAAACACAAGTGACTCAAGGACATATTCGGATCGATGCAGCACCGACTCGATGGCTTCCGGATAGATGTTCTCACCACTCGGACCCAGAATCATGTTCTTGAGGCGGCCCCGGATGTAGAGATATCCGTCCTTGTCGATATGGCCCAGGTCACCGGTATGCAGCCAACCGTCTTTCGTAATGGTTTCAGCGGTGAGATCCGGGTCCTTGTAATATTCTTTCATGATGCCGGGACTTTTAACCAGTATTTCACCGTCATCGCCGCGTCTGTTTTCATTATCAATACGAACCATCACATCATCGAGCGGCTTTCCGGCCGAGTACAGCCGCGTCGTGGAAGGCGGAGTACCCGTGACAAGCGGAGATGTTTCGGTCAGGCCATACCCGATGGCATACGGGAAATGTGCCTCACTGAGGAATTTCTCGACATCCGGAGCAATTCCGGCGCCACCTATGCAGAAAGTATGGAGCGAGCCGCCAAATGTCTGCTTCAATTTCTCCCCGGCCTTGCGGTTGATCGCCTTACGGAGCAGAGGCACTTTGTATGCGGTCCTCAGCACCATTTTCTTCCGGATCTCAGGCAAAATCCGGGCCTTGTACATCTTCTCAATGATCAGGGGGACCGAAAGCATGACCGTAGGGCGCACCTCTTTAAGAGCGGGCACCAGGACTGCCGCCGTCGGCGGTTTTCTCAGATAAAAAACACTTGCTCCGATCATCAGGGGCAATACAAGTCCAAGTGTGCATTCATAAACATGTGGAAGCGGCAGGATGGAGAGCATCCGATCATTATGGTCAATTTGTATCATCCGGTGGGTGGACAGTGCATTGCCTGTAATATTACCATGCGTGAGCACTACCGCTTTGGAATGTCCCGTGGTACCGGAAGTGTAAATGAGGGATGCCGGATCATCTTCATCGGCAGTTGCAGACGACAAGCCGGCTTTTTGAAGCGCCATGTGCTTGATCCGCTTCAGTTCGCGACTGCCCTCTGCATAGAGGCGGCGCAGCCGGTCCCTGGACCAGTCCGGGGATATGACGGAGAGATTGTCAATCAGTATGACAGCACTGAGACTGTTGAGATCAAACTCCTCCACTTTGTGATAAAGCCGCTCGGAGACAAATAGCGCACTTGCGCCGGAGTGGCGAAGGATGTGGTGAATCTCTGATGGATGAAAATCATTGAGAATAGGCACCACGACGGATTTCATGGAAGTAATGGCAAAGTAGGCCGCTCCCCAGTTCGGTCCGTTTTCACTTAGAATGGCTACCCGGTCGCCCTGGCTGACCCCCTTGTTCTGAAGATAGGTTGAAATACGTTCAATTTTTTCACCCAGCTCCTTATAGGTGGCCGTTTTTTCACCGGCAAAGCCAAGTGATGGAAGGTCTGGAAAAGTGGAGAGGCTTCTGCTGAGTAATGCCGGGAGCGTTTTTTTTGTTAATGGCGATAAATCCATGCCGAAATAATAAATATTTTTAAAAGTTTGCCGGATGCTGGATGCTGGATGC
>SKUI01000186.1 GCA_007122185.1 Rhodothermia bacterium
TGCGCACGCTGCGGGCATCATCAAGTCCGGTCAGCAGCACATCGGGCAGGGTGACATCAGCATCAGCAGCGGCAGTATCAGTCGGATGCAACGCCAGCGGGAACAGCGTCAGAGGAAACAGCACCTGCAGAAACAGAGCCAGCTGGAACAGCACTAACGGGTACAGCACCCGCGAAAGCAATGCCGGCGGGAACGGTCGCTTCCGGACAGCGGCCCGCGTGAGCTTTTCCAGGACTTCGGATATTCGATTTGCTATCAATGAAATACGGGTTTTATCCTCGGTGGATGTCGCACTGTTATCAATATACCCACTCGGCAGGTTCCTTGCCATGATGCCGTTCAGGTTGTCATGATCGCTTAAGACCTTTGGCACCGATGTCGCGGCGATAGTATGCGTCCTCAAACGAGACCTTCTCAACTTCGAGATAGCAGTTGTCAATGGCCGTTTTGAGGTCATACCCGCGTGCCACCACGCTCAGGACACGTCCACCATTTGTCAGCAGCTTGCCATCGGCGGACCGTGTGCCGCTGTGAAACACCAGTGCCTCATCAGAAATTTTCTCAAGTCCGGTAATCTCCTTGCCCTTGGCATACGCTTCCGGATAGCCGCCGGATGCGAGCACTACGCAGCAGTAATGCTCGTTTGACATGACTACCTCGGTTTTTTCAAGTTCGAAATTCACGGTTGCCAGCATCACTTCCAGCAGATCGGACTCCATGGCAGGCAGCAGCACCTGGCACTCCGGGTCTCCGAAACGGCAGTTGTACTCCACCACTTTCGGACCCTCTTCTGTAATCATAAGGCCAAGGTAAAGTACGCCGCGATAGGCATGGCCCTCCAGCTGCATGGCACCAAGGGTTGGATACAGGATGGTATCCTCAACGAGTCGCAGCATGCGCTCGTCGATTACCGGTGCCGGTCCGTAGGCACCCATCCCGCCGGTATTCAGTCCCGTGTCACCTTCTCCGATTCGCTTGTGGTCCTGCGCTGAGAGCAGCAGATGTGCATTGCGGCCATCCGTAATAGCGAAAACCGATGCCTCTTCGCCTTGCATGAACTCCTCAACGATCACCTTGCGTGCGGCCTTGCGCAACGTGGCATCCTCCCGGATTCTGTTGAGGTGGTCCAGAGACTCCGCACGGTCGCGACTGATAAAGACGCCTTTACCGGCAGCGAGACCATCGGCCTTGATGACAATCGGCCAGTTCCGGTTTTCCAGGCTAAGCCATGCTTCGAGGTCGTCCAAGGCCGTTTCACTGCTGAATTCGATGGATTCTGCCGTCGGGATCTGGTATTTGTGCATCAGCCACTTGGCAAACGTTTTGCTGCCCTCAAGACGTGCAGCCGCTTTGGATGGACCAAAGACCTTGTGTCCACGTGCTTCCAGATAGTCGGTGATACCGTCGACGAGAGGCTGTTCGGGCCCGACCACCGTAAGTGCAATGTCCTTATCGAGGAGGAATTCTGCTACGGCATCGAACCATGATTCGGTTTCGGATTGTGATCCGGATCCGGATTTGGGTTGTGAACTGGATTCGGGTTGTGAACCGGATTCGGGTTGCGAACCGGATTCGGGTTGTGAACCGGATTCGGATTGCGGGCCGGGTGCCTTTACGGCTGACGCGGCGATTTCGACATTTTCACCATGTGCCGCTGTTCCGGGATTGCCCGGGGAGATATAGAGTTTTCCCAGCAGCGGAGACCGGCTCAGGGACCACGCCAGTGCGTGTTCCCTTCCGCCCGATCCAAGAATGAGTACGTTGTATGGAGCCATTGGCTTGCAGTGAGATTATTCTTGTCCGGCAGCTATGGCCACAAGCTGGCTGAAATCGGCCGGTTTCAGGCTCGCGCCGCCGATGAGTCCGCCATCCACATCCGGCTGCTGAAGCAGCTCGTCGGCGTTGCCTGGCTTCATGCTGCCGCCATACAGGATGCGTACCGTGGCAGCGGCATTTTCATTGAAAAGAGCTGCCAGCTGCTCACGGATGAAGGCGTGCATTTCCTGCGCCTGCTCCGGAGTAGCGGTTTCACCGGTGCCGATGGCCCATACCGGTTCGTAGGCAATGACGATTTTCGTGAGTTCGTCAGCAGAAAGTCCGTCCAGAGAACCGGCGGTCTGCTCCTTCACCACGTCGAAATGGCGGTTTTCCTTGCGTTCGGACAACACTTCACCAACACAGACAATCGGGGTTATGCCGCCTGCAAGGGCCTTTTTCACTTTTTTGTTGACGACGGCATCATCCTCGCCGAAATATTCACGGCGCTCGGAGTGGCCCAGGATCACAAAATCGCAGCCAAGTTCATTAAGCATGGCGGTACTGATTTCGCCCGTGAAGGCGCCATTATCTTCAAAATGGACATTTTGTGCTCCAATTTTAACAGTGCTGCCTGATTTGCGTGCCGAAAACGCGGTTGAAAGTGATACAAACGGCGGGCATACGGCCGCTTCCACTCCTTCAATATTCTTTTGTGTGGCGTCGTCGAGTTGCGCGAAAAAATCAGCTGTCTCTTTCGGGCCCATGTTCATTTTCCAGTTCCCGGCTATCAATATGGTTCTCATGAGTTATCTCCGTCGTTTATGATGTTGTTCAGTTCAACAAGTAGTTCGTTCACATTATGACCATGAAGTTTGCGGATGATGCGTCCCTCACTGTCGATCAGGAAGCGGACAGGCATTTCGTAGATATTCCACCGCTCTTCCAGGTCGGATTCGGCATAGGCGCCCGCCCTTGCCACGGGCCAGCCCTGACCCCGTTCTTCAAAAAATGCTCTTACTGCTATGGGACTCCTTTCCACAGGAATGGTCAGAAACTGTACACCTTCCTGCCGATACAAGAGATGCAAGGAATACAGCTGCAGATAGTTTGACTGATAGGTGCGGTCGGCCAGCGACACGACCTCAATCATTGCAGGTGCACCGCGAAGGTCCTCCTGTGTCATGGTCCTGGTACTGTGCTGTACCCTGGATTCCGATTGTTCTTCCGTTCCAGGCTGCCCTGCCGCCTCCGGCTCTCCTTCAGTATCCACCATTTCTCCGGTTTCCGTTGCCGGATCATGTACTTCCAGCTCAAAAGACGGAATCGGCAGGCCGGGTGAGAGCTGCTCCACATCATAGCGAATGACGGAGAGCCACGCATCCGCTTCGGCATCACCTCCAAATCGGGTTTCGTAATCACGGATACGGGCACGCGCCTGATCTATCCGGGAGCTGTCGTACAGCACTTCGATCCGGTTTTTTGAAATCCGGAGCCGGGTTTCGCGGGCAGTGGTTGTTGCTTCCAGGGAATCGGCCCAGGCAATGGCCGCATCCAGCCCTTCTCGCTGCAGTATGGACATGAAGCCAAATCGTGCAGCAAGCTGGCGAATATCTTCGTGGTCACCGTATTCACGCAGCCGCTGCATCATGAGGTCATCGTTGCGGCCTTCGAGCATGTGCATCGATTCAAGGGTTGCAATACGGGAAGCTATCGTGCCTGGCCAGTTTTCGAAAACCTGCCAGTATATGGAGCTCCAGTTGTCGAGTACCTGGGGGATGGTGTCCCTGGCAATGCCACCGGCTGCTGCTATCTGTACAACGCGGTTATACTGCCGCTCCAATCGCGTCAGTGTACGCATCGCCTCGCTCTCGTCGGAGTGAAAACGGGCATCACCGGAGAAACGGGGCAGTGATCCTTCTATGCGGACCGTGTCCTGAGGCGCCAGTAGCAGCATTGTATCTGCCATGCGCCGCTCATTCCGATACAGACGGAGCGTGTAGGCACCCTGGCGCGGAAA
>SKUI01000091.1 GCA_007122185.1 Rhodothermia bacterium
ATGACGACCGAACCCAGGTCCGGAGCGGGAGTGGATCTGAAAGCACCGCCCAGTGATCCGATGGGCGTGCGGACGGCGTCGATGACAACAACCTCTTCCATAATTCTTATGATCTGTATTGGGGGATAACGGTAATCGGAGAGAACGGAAACATCACATATAAACGGCGAGCACAAAGGATATCCTGTCCAGGCAGGTGGGCAAGGATCTTATCCGGTCAAATATCGGACTCGTCCCGCCATGATACAAGCCGCCAGTTGGCGCTATCATCCGGTCGCGTGAGCAGGAAACTGGCGGAACCGTCGCTGCGCAATGCCGGTTCTGAAGGCGACAGCACAACCGTAAGGTTGAACCGGCGGATCACCAGTATCGACTCCTGTATCGATCCTTCAGGCGTATCCACCTCGAACTGATCTATGATATTGTTCCAGCGCAGGGAGATGTCGTAACTGCGCGAAAACATGTTGTAGGTGCTGTTCATCTCCTCGGAGCGGCTCCAGGTCACATCCACATTGCGCTCGTAGTCCCGGAATGTGAATGTGAATTCGGGATGGATGAGCGGCCCGTACAGCGAGGTGTCCCGCAGTTCGTAGGACTTCTGGAACCGGGTGTAGAACCCTTCGATGGTCGACGGGTCGCCGAGAAGGTCGGCAATGGGGTCGCCCTCCAGTTCACCCGGAGCGAACGGATTGATACAGCCGGCTGTCAGAAATGGCAGCGCCACGAGCATTGCCAGCATCAGCAATATGGATGTGCGTCCGGTAGTCATCGATAGTGGTTGCCGGTTGTCCCGGCGATATGACGGAAACGGTTGGTTCAGGTGTTCAGATGATCAGGTAATCACGTGTTCAGGTGATGGTTTCTTTGAAGGCATGGTCCAGATCGGCAATGAGGTCTTCTATATCCTCGATGCCGACCGACAGCCGGATGAGCGAATCACGCAGACCTGCGGCTTCCCGGATTTCTTTCGGGATGGATGCGTGTGTCATGCTGGCGGGGTGGCTGATGAGGGACTCGACCCCGCCAAGGCTTTCGGCCAGGGTGAAAATATGCGTGTTGCTCATGAAACGCTCGGCGGTCTGCTTGTCATCCTGTTCCAGAGTAAAGGAGACCATGCCTCCAAAGTCTTTCATCTGGCGGGCAGCGATTTCGTGACCGGTGTGATCGGGCAGCCCGGGATAGCGGACTTCCGCGACATGGGGGTGGCCGGACAAATACTCCGTGAGTGTCCGGGCGTTTTCACAGGAGCGCTGGACGCGCAGGGCCAGCGTCTTCACCCCACGCAGGGCCAGGTAGCAGTCCATGGGTCCGGGTACGGCGCCGGTCGTTTTGGTCTGGAAGACCAGATTTTCGTAGATATCGTCGTTGCTGGTGCAGACGGCGCCACCAATCAGATCGGAGTGTCCACCAATATATTTCGTTGTGGAATGGATGACGGCATCGGCTCCCAGGACAAGCGGCTGCTGCAGCGCGGGCGAGGCGAAGGTGTTGTCGACGATAGTGAAGGCCTTCTGGTTGGATGCGAGTTCAGCCAGTGCGGCAATGTCGACGATATTGAGGAGCGGGTTGGTCGGTGTTTCGATCCAGAGCATCCTGGTTTTTCCAGTGAACTCTTCCCGCACGTTGTCGATGGAGCTCATATCCACAAAGCTGAAACGGATGCCGAAGGGCTCAAAGACCTGGGTGAACAGGCGGTAAGAGCCGCCGTACAGGTCGTTGGTGGCAATCACGTGGTCGCCGGGCCTGAGCATTTTGACAAGCGCGTCCATGGCGGCGCAACCGGATGCGAATGCTGCGGCATAGCGCGCCTCTTCGAGTCCGGCCAGCAGCTGTTCCAGCGCGGTGCGTGTGGGGTTGGTCACCCTGGCGTATTCATGGCCTTTGTGTTTGTTTGGCGCTTCCTGGGCATAAGTAGAAGTGAAAAAGACGGGGGGCATGACAGCGCCCGATGTCTCTTCGGGCTTCTGTCCGGCATGAATGGTCTTGGTGTTGAATTTCATCTGTTTGGAAGGTATGAGCAGTAAACAACGAACCGGCTTGCAGTGAAATGTGCGAGCGATGTTATCAATGATACTCAATAAGCGTTCTATGTTCAAACGGAGACAGCATTCAAATGGCAGAAGGCTGGTACTTCCGCATTCGCATCCAGCCGGAAATAACATCCGGTTTTCAGCCAATGGTTCAGATGTCGCTCATGCCTGATTTGGCGCGAAGTGCTGCTTTGCTGCCGCCACGATGGCAAACTTCGCCGCCAAAAAGGCAAAAAAAAGCCCGGAAACCATTTCGGTTGCCGGGCTGGATACATTATCATCGTTTCACAAGCCACTTTCTTCCGCTTGTTCTTTAATCCGCAAGCCTGGAATATGGCATAAAGGCACTACAGGGTTTATGCAGACAGGATTTCATTTCTGCAGATAAGGAGTCTGCGGCTATCGGAATCACAAGCCGGCTTTTTCCTGAGCCCGTTCCGCCTCTTCGGTCATACCGAGGTTTGTGTAGACACGGAAAAGCGACAACCAGTGCTCCGTGTTATCCGGCTCCAGTTCCGCCGCTTTTTCATAGTGCGGGAGAGACCGTTCCAGATACTCACGGGCCTGACGGTCAAACTCTTCGGCCTTTTCCATATCTTCGGTCATGTTCCTCTTGTCCTGCATCAGAGCTCCGCGATTCTGGTAAACGATACCCAGGGTCGAATGGATATCGGGGTTTTCCGGGTCTGATTCAAGAGCCAGATGCAACTCCTCCTTGGCAATATCGGAGAACCGGAAGGACTCGTCAATGAGTTCATTGGCATTCTCCTGCTTCTCTTCCATCTCCGCTATCATCCTCTCAATCTCCTGCTGGTCGGTGCCGGGTTCACGGGCTTTTTGCCGGATTTCCCTGCTCATCTCGTAGACTTCGTCATGGATATTGCGCACCTGATCATCGAGATCCTGCACCATCTGGTAGACCTGGGTTGCATAGACGAGCCGGTACTGAGGGTTCTCGGGATCGTGTTCGATCAGTTCCTGGACCACTTCCAGAGCCTCGTCTGTCTTACCAATCCTCAGGTAGGCATTTGCTATCTCCTGCACGATTTCAATTTCATCAGGATATATTTCACGCGCTTCGAGGAGAAGTTCTATGGCTTCTTCATCGCGACCGCCTTCAATCAGGAAGAAAGCAAAACGATAGTAGTTATAAAGGTCGGCCTCTTCCATTTCATAGATGATTTTGCGGCTGATCGCTTCTGCTTCCTCGTTATTTCCGAGAGCATAATTTACTTCAGCAAGCAGGTTGAAGCTCAGAACACTGTCCGGATTGATCGCGGTAGCATTGATGAAATGATGCCTTGACAGCCTGAGGGAATCCTCGGGGGTGCTGATGATGTCAGAGCTGAGCGGCTGGACACCCTGGTTATGCTCGTATCCCCAGGTTTCAATGATGATGTCGTCCAGATTTTGAGCTTCATTGCTGGTAACTTCCTGCTCCCGGTACAGCCTGCGGGCTTCCATCAGGTTTTCACGTGCCCTTTCGTAATCATCCACACGCTGATCGGCCGGTTTGTCGGGCGCGAGCGCTGCATAGGCAACCCCTTTATAGTAGTAGCCATCGCCGCTTTCAGGATTTGCTTGAATGGCGGCTTCCGCAGATCTGATCACTTCCTCAAAATCCTGTTGCACCAGGGCGAGACGGGCTGATTCGATATTCGGGTCAGCTGCGCAGGACCATACCAGGAACACTATCGCCAGGACAGCCAGTGCTTGCGGGAAATATTTCATTTTCATTGTTTTCACGGGTTGAATTGTATGATTGCGGAGGAACTGGTTCCCGGATCGGCACTGTGTTCCGTCCACAGTAGCTGACGGGAAATTTCCTCTATGTTTAAAAAAGTGTTTTATTACCTGAGAATCTTCGTTTTGTAAAGTAAGAATAGCACACAGTTATCGCAATATACGAGTAATGTGCCAAAGCTTCTCACTGCATCGGCAAGTAGTTGGCCGGTGCAGCCTGCACAGGGCAACTGGCTTCATTACATTTTCTGAAACGAAAATAAACACCAAAACTTATGTTTAAACAAACGGTATCAACCATTCATGCACCAGCTGCTATAGGACCATACAACCAGGCCGTTATATATGACCAGTTGATTTTTTGTTCCGGACAGATCGGATTGCATCCCGAAACAGGGGAAATGGCGGGACCTGAAACAGCGGAACAGATGCGCCAGGTCATGAAAAATATCGGGGTGGTGCTCAAGGCTTCCGGTTCGGATTGGGAAAAAGTCCTCAAGTGCACCATTTATCTTGCGGATATGGAGGATTTTGCCCTGGTAAATGAGATTTATGCGGAATATTTCCCTGCAGAACCGCCGGCAAGAGAGGCTGTTGCCGTCAAGACTCTACCCAAAAACGGTCGTGTCGAGGTCAGTTGTATCGCACACCGGTAAACGTTCTGCGAGTCGTATTACCTGCCCGGTCAGATAGCGTCACCGATATTTCATTTGTTTGCTGAGGCCGGAAGTCAGGGTGATGAAATATCAGCAATTTCTTTTCAGGGTCATATTCGGCTATTCCCCTCTGCCCGTTTACATGAATTATGGCAGAACGGTAGTCGATTCCCGAAAGGTCATCGTCCACGCTGAGGGTTGCATAGTAGCGATCAACATGAGTCCATCTGGTAATTTCCGGATGGGATACTTCGGGAGCCAGGGTATCGTATGCAATGGTATAGCTGCCTCCGGTGCGGATGGTGCCGGTGATCATGCTCCCGTTCTTGTCCGTGCGTGAAGAGACATGGGACAAACTCCCGTTTCGCGGATTTACGCGATAGAGGCCAATACCATCGCGGTTGCGCAGTTCCTCATCCAACAGAATGCGGACGGTGGCCGGTCGGCGAATGGGTTCAATGTCAGGAAACAGGGTGAAATCGGGATAAGTGCCGGTTATGCCCATGCTCACCGGTTCGAAAAAAGCGTCCAGCGGGAAGTGAACGGATATGCGCATTTCGTCATGGTAAATGGTTACCGGGTGTTCCGGACGGATCCGGTGAAGCACCCATGCGCGGTTGCCTTTTTGCAGTTCCAGTCTGTCAGCGATATCGAGAGGCAAACCGGCAGAGGCGGAGGAGTAGATGCGCATTTCGTCCCGGAATGATCCCAGCGGGCGGATCGCAATTTCCGGTGAGCCGGCGGCTTCGGTTGTTCCCGGCCCCGGTCGTACCCAGTTTTTGTGCCATAAAAGTGTGTACGGCGGCTCATTGGCGGGTAAATCGTTTTGGATCCTCCAGTCGGTATACCCCCGGGGAAACCGAAACCGGTTGGTCAGCTCAGCTTCCTGAGGTTGCGTTACGTTCAGCTGCAGGCGGGCCTGTGCGCTGTTGCCGTAAAAGTCGGAGGCAACGATGCGGACGGCATACTCTCCGGGTGGAAGGTCAAGCCGGCCGGTATGCCCGGTATCCTGATAGAAGGGCAATGTGTTGGCATTGCGGACATAGAGCCGCTGGTAGCCGCGCCGTTCGTCGCGCAGAATCGGGAAAACCCTGTCGATGAACATCTGACGGGACTCGCCATAGGAAAAGCTGTCGGCGCGGGAGTGAAAATAAAGCTCATCGTCAACGTACATCTTCAGTTCATAGACGGCGTGGACATTGTTGGATGCGTTGGCCCGGTCCAGCACATTGACGGCCAGACCCACTTCGCCGCTCACTTCCAGGGTCCCGAAGTCATACCTGCCGCCGCGCCTGGCAGGCCGGTTCCGGTAGATCCCGGGGGATCCGTTGACGGTGCTGTTGTTTGAAAGCGGCTCCACCGCGAGTCCGGAAAATTGCGGCGGGATGTTATCCTCGATGTAAACACCGGCCAGTTTCGGGTTGAAAGGGCGTCCCTCAGGGGTGCGAAGTTCAAAATGGAGGTGGGGCGGACCTACGCCGGTTGAGCCGGTCCAGCCAATCTGCTGGCCACGCCGGAAGCGGATTTCAAATTCTTCCATATTCCGCTCAAACTCAAACGAGTAGTCCTGCAGGCGCAACGAATCGACCACACTTCGGATGCGGGGATGGAAGTCGAGCAGGTGGGCGTACAGTGAGATAGTTCCGTCGTCATGCCGGAGATAGATGACATTTCCATATCCAACAGGTCCGATTGCCACCCGATGCACGATGCCGTCACGGGAGGCGAATACGGCATAGCCCTCATGTCCCCAGGTTCCGATATCCATGGCGGCGTGGAAATGGGCAGCGCGGGTTTCACCAAAAGAAGAGGACATGTAGCGGCTGGCGTTGGTCGGCCAAAGCCAGGCAGCATCCTCCGAGAGGAAAGTGGGCCTTTCCTGCGCCCGTGAAGCGGCCGGAAGCATGTTTACGGCCACCTGGCAAAGAGACAGTGCAATGATTATTGTCAGGATACGCAAGGACGTTATGTCAGGATTGAGGGGCATGGTGCAGGACTGCGGGTGTCATGAACAGTGGTTGGTATGGATACGATGGATGTATGACAACGTTGATTGGAGGTCAGCCGGAAGATTCCACGCGGACGTCCAGCACGATCCGGCCCAGGAGAAGTTCTGCGTGCAGCTGGTCGCCGTCCCGGAGCAGGCCCACGCCTTCGGGTGTGCCGGTGAAAAGCAGATCGCCGGGCTGCAAGGTGACATAGCGAGAGAGCTGTGCGACCAGTTCAGATATTGGGAACAGCATCAGCGACGGGTCTCCGGACTGTCGCAGCTGTCCGTTGACGGAAAGTGTGAACGTCAGCTGTTCTGGATCGGGCAAGTCATCGGAAGGAAGGAAGGAGCTGACCGGGGCGAAGGTGTCCATTCCTTTGGCAAGGAACCAGGGGTGTGCCGCCGCTTTCAATTCCTGCTGGATATCCCGGGCGGTGACGTCGATGCCAATCCCGTATCCGGCAATGTGGCTCAGGGCAGCGTCCCGTTCAATATTTTTACCGGGTTTTCCGATAGCGGCTACCAGTTCCGTTTCGAAGTGCGGCTCACGGACAAAAGAGGGTATGCGGATGATCCCGTCAAACGTAAGGCTGCTAAGCGGTTTGGTAAAAATTACGGGTCTGTCCGGTATCGGGTTGTTCAGTTCCCGGGCGTGTGCCGCATAATTCCTTCCGATGCAATATATGTTGCGGGTGAACAATCCGGGGAGGCCGGGGAGTTCAGGCAACAGTTCAGAAGGTTTTGCCATGTTTTTCGTGATTTCGGTATGATGTTGGATGTCCGGTGGCTGTTTTCGGATTGGTGGAATCTATCCCTGAAAGATATCCAGCGGCGGTGAAAAAAACAGGGCAAATCCGAAAAAATATGACCAGTACTATGAAACTATCACCAGGGATCTGAAACCATCACGCCGGTTGTAAAACAAAAAAAAGCCGTGATGTCACGAAGGCATCACGGCTTAGCTGTATAATGGTAATGGCGGGATCAGTTGGCCTCGACGGAAACCGTTCTGCGGTCGTTACGTCCTTTGCGGAAGGTTACGATGCCGTCTGCCGTGGCAAAAATGGTATCATCCTTGCCGATTCCGACATTGGTACCGGGATGGAACTTGGTGCCGCGCTGGCGAATGATAATGTTGCCGGCACGCACCATTTCGCCTCCGAAACGTTTGACGCCCAGGCGTTTCGATTCAGAGTCGCGACCGTTCTTGGTTGATCCGCCACCTTTCTTATGTGCCATGTTTCTGTGGGTTTAAGCGGTTATTTTTTCAATTAAAATCCTGGTCAGATGCCGGCGATGTCCGCGCCGTACCTGATAACCTTTGCGACGTTTTTTCTTGAATACGATGATTTTATCGCCTTTCACCTGATCAACGACTTTGGCATCCACTTTAGCATTCTCGAGCGTGGGGGAGCCTACCTGAACCGTTCCATTGCCATCTGAGGTCAGAAGCACTTTATCAAACGTGACCTTGTCATCGTTTTCAGCTTTCTGCTTGTCAACATAGATGACATCATTTTCGGCTACCTTGTACTGATGCCCGCTTATTTCAACAATCGCGTACATGTGTTTCGTTTTTGGAGAGTGATCAAAACTGTTTTTTCTCAAGAGAATAAAGATAATGGATTATTTTGAAATTTAAAAGCAAAAAACGTATCCAAAATTACCGGTAGCAGGGATTGCCGGTCCGGCGAAGCAAAAAAGGCAACATGTCAATTCGAACCATCACATCAGGCAGATTATGGCAGTGCCTTCTGCAGATTCTCTGATTTGAAAAAAGCGGGGATACACGTAATTTTCTGCATACAAGAATCCGAACAGCCATTTGATAAATCCAGGACCCATGAGCGATTCAGCCGATCAACAGACATACGGGCTTCCCGATCTTCACAGGCAGGCATTTCTGATCAAAAACAGAAAGCGGCTGCAGCATGACGGGGGGAGGGCCTGGATCAAGGATGGACAGCTTCACGAAGCGGTCAAGGGTGGAAATTACACTATTGAGCGGGGCATTCCTCTTTCAGAACGCCTGAAGAAGACGGGGATGGATGTTCTGGAAAGAAAAGCAGGCCAGCTGATTTCACGGACCAACACGTTCCGGAAGCTTTAGTCGAGTGCTGGCATGCTGCCGGTGGAAGCGTGCTGCCAATGTGAGCGTGTTGCGGTTGGGTGAATGCGGGCGGCGAACGTGTGCTGCCGATGCGGCGGCGTTTCCGTTATCTGTGAAATGATCAGTTTCGGATCTTTCCGTCGTGCTTGAAAATGCCGGATCTGTTGACGTGGCCCACGTATTTGCCCAGAACACGCACCTCTTCAAAAACATCCGGTTCAATGATGATATCCTCGTACTCCTTGTTGGCCGGCTTGAGCTGCAGTCCGTTCTTGCCGTAAAAAATCTGCTTCAGCGAGGTTTCACCGTTATAGAGTACGGCACCGATATCCCCGTTTTTGATGTCGTCATCCATGAGCAGCACAAAGTCGCCATCCTGGATATCGGCATCTTTCATGCTGGATCCGGACACACGCAGCGCATAGATCCGGTCCAGATTTGGAAAAAGGTACTCCAGTGTGATCGCGCCCAGATTGGCTTCAACGGCTTCTTGAAGCGACCCCGCGGCGATGAGTCCCCGTACCGGTATGCTTGCAGCTTGGACAGTGATCGCCACATCGTGTTCCGGCGCCAGGTCGTACTCATCTTCGTCCGTTTTTATCAGATATCCTTTCCTGAGCAGTGCCTGAAGGTTCTGGGTGACACTGTTCGGGGATTTGAAGCCGAATTGATCTGCAATTTCCCGGTAGGTCGGCCAGATGCCATGATCCTTTTTGTAGGAAACGATATAGTCGAAAAACTGCTTTTGCTTGCGTGTCAGCTGGGTATTATCCATCAGAGCGTACATTATATGTATGGAATATGTGCATATAATACAACAAATAACGACATGGCGCAAGCTTTTTTACGCAGGAGGGAACATGGGCCGTGACTGGCATTCCGGCAGTTAACGCTGTCTCTCAGCTCCTTTCAGCCGGCGCGGATTGATTGTGAAAACGGCCGTTTCCACGTGCCGTACGATATTGGATGCCGTGCTGCCAAGCCGCAGGTACTCCAGGCCGGTACGCCCGATGGTTGCCATCACAATGAGGTTATAGTCTCCGCTGTCCGCGATATTGGTAATTTTTTCATGGATGGACTTACGGGTGGACACGACATCGCCGGTAACCTGGTCCTTCATGTCGCCGAACCTCTCATCCACCAGTTCACGCATCTGTTTTTTACGGGTGTCGGTTGCTGCCTGGATCTGCGGAATGCTTCCAAACTGTTCGAAACTCACGATGTGCATGATATCCAGATGGGCACCGGAAGCCTCGGCAATGCTCCTGGCGAACGGAACGGCCTTGAGGGAGTAGTCGGAAAAGTCGGTAGTGAGCAGGATTTTTTTAAGCGGTTTGACTTTGGAACCTTCTTCAACCACCACTACCGGCACAGGGGCAAAACGTATCACTTTCTCTGCGACCGAACCCATGATAAGCCGTGAAAAGCCTGTCCGCCCGTGCGTGGTCATAACAATCAGGTCAAAATTCTGAGCGGCTTCAATGATGGCATCGGCAGGATTTCCCACCTGCACCAGTCCTTCGTTCAGAAATTTGGCGTCTGCATTGTCTGCCGCCATCTTGTTGAGCTTTTCAACGAGCTTCTTTTCCAGTTCCTCATGGCCGGATGCCAGCTCTTCCTTGGAGGATACGTCGGGCATTTCAACATCACTCAGAGAGATAAACGAGTGGAAGGGAGTGATGGCGCCATCAAACAGTTCGGCAAATACGCTGGCAGCTTCAAGTGCTTTCAGACTCAGGTCAGAGAAATCCAGGGGAACAAGAATATTCACATTCTTCATTGTACTTACGGTTTTGTTCGTAGTAGTGGGTTTGATTCGAGTACGTATCCCTGGATAAAAATCGCAGAGATGTTGCGCGGTTGAAGATCAGTCCTCAGTAAGCGGGTTTACACTCAGAACCGCGGTTTTTACATGGCGCAGAACACTGGAGGATGTGCTTCCGAGCATCATGAAATCCAGGCCGGTGCGCCCGATGGTGGACATAACCACCAGATTGTAAGGTCGTGATTTGGTAATTCGTGCAATTTCTTCATGAACGGCTTTTTCTGAAAAGATCACTTCCGTTTCTACCTGGTCTTTCAGGTCGCCGAGATATTTTTCTGCGAGTTGCTTCAGTTTCAGTTTTCGCTCTTCACTGTCGTGTTGTGCCTGCGCCAGGGTGTCGAACTGTTCAAAACTGACAATGTGGACCAGGTCGATGGTGGCGCCGGTTGCTTCGGCAAGCTCCGCTGCCGGTTCAAACGCATAGATGGAGTTGTCGGAAAAGTCGGTGGTAAGCAGAATGCGCCGCAGCGGCATCAGCCGGCTTTCCTCCTCGAGAATGAGGACAGGGGTATGTGAAGTGCGCAGCACTTTCTCACAAATGGATCCCAAAATCAGTCTTGAAAAACCGGTGCGACCGTGGCTGCTCATAACAATCAGGTCAAAATCCCTGCCCGTTTCCACGATGGTGCGGGCGGCATTGCCGATGCAGACCACCGGTTCCGCGCGAAACTCTTCATCCACATAATTCGCAGCCAGGTCTTCCAGCTTCTTGTGAAGCGATTTTTCAAGAGTGCGCAAGTCGGCTTCCGGACTTGTTTCGCCCATATAGTAAAATCCATCCAGTTCATTCACTTGCATGTAGGCATGGAACGGTGTCACTTTTCCTTTGAGCAATTTGGCAAGTGCAACGGCATTGGGAAACGCCAGTAAACTGAGTTCGGAAAAGTCGGTCGGTACGAGAATCCGTGGCTGCTTCATACATCACTCCTGGTAAGGTCATTGATTATCAGTAAGGTAGCCAATCCGATGCTATTGGACAAGATATCGGTGCAATATCGCGGGAAAAGCTTAGAAATTCATCCCTATCTGGAACTCGAACAGCAGGGTGTTGTCACGGCTTCCCATCAGTATCGCTTCTATGGGACCGAGGACCGTGTTCCAGCTCAGAGCGGTTGCCCAGCCCCATGTGAGCGGCTCTTCGAAAACCGATTGCCCGATTCGGTCGTACGTATTGCCGATGTCAACTGACGGCGTAAGGTGAAATTGCCGATAAAACCGGTACCGGACACCCAGTCCGGCTGTGATGATGTTGTTTCCGGCAAGGGCGTCCTTCCGATAACCGGCAAAGCTTCGGTATCCGCCGGCGTAATAACGGTAGTGCAGCGGCATACTGTTTCCGAAGCTGTATCCACCCCGCAGGGAATGGACAAGGGTAAGATTGGAGGCAACCGGATGGTGCCCGGTCCAGTTTCCGTGAATGCGGACGAAAGAGGTTTCATTAGACAGGAAATCCGGGGCATAATCGGCGCGGAGCAGGAAATGGCCTCCGCTTGAGGGCAGGTCGGACCGATCGAGATTATCAAATTCCAGTTCGCCGGCCAGAAGATGAAGGGTGGACCATCCGGAGCGAAGATCCAAAAAACCGATACTCTCTGAAAGCCTGAAGTGTTCGAACCGGTATCCGATACCCATGCGGACTACCGATGCATAGAGGGGGCCGGTCAGCCCTTCTGCATACAGCATGTCTGTGCTGACACCGGCCTCGCGGCGACCTTCCCGGTAGATATCCAGCTCCCGTTCCCGGAATCCCGCCGAACCATAGAATGAAAGTCGTGGTTCGATACCGATGTAATTGAAATACTCTGTTTCGGCAAGTGTTTCATATCCCAGCCTCAGGTTCAGCCGGGCAGTGGATGCGGGGAATATGAGGTTGCGAAGAGTGGCGTTGAACAGGATCGAAGGCCCGGTCATGTTATTGTGGAAAATTCCGGTCTGGATGATGTTGGCGGTCTGTTCCTCCAGATGGATGACAAGGTCCGCCTCGTCGTAGGTACCGTTCCAGTCAAGCCGGTAGGTGACGCGGTCGAAGCGCTGCATTCCGTAAAGCCGCATCAGGGCATTGGCAAGTATCTCCTCATCAACGGTATTTCCGCTGTAGATCTGCAGTTTGGACCGCAAGTGGTCCTCGGGTACAGTCTTGAGGCCCTCGAAGGAGACGGAGCGTACCCGGAAGGATTCCAGCCTTTGTAAGACTGGAATTTGCGAGCTGTTTTTGGTGGACCGCAGATCGTTCAGCGAATCAGCCAGCGCGCGTATTTCATCGATCCGTGCCCGGGCAGCGGTCTCTCCGGCCTGGATGATCTCATCTACATCTCCAAAGCTCAGCGTTGTGTACCGGCTCAGGTCGGGCTGGATGTGGAAATCGGCCCTGTCACGCTGAACATGCATGGATGTGCGCATCCCGATAGAGATGGTTTGTGTCAGGATATCGGGAAGTGATGTCAGTTCATCGGCAGGTCTGAGGTCGGAACTCGAGTTTACGGCAATGACAAAATCGGCGCCCAGGTCAAAAGTCTCCTGCACGGGCATGTTGTTCACCACACCGCCATCCACCAGAAACCGTCCGTCAAGCCAGACCGGTTCAAAGACGGAGGGAATGGACATGCTGGCGCGGATGGCATCGGGCAGGAAACCGCGGTCAAGGACAACTTGTTCACCGCTTTCCAGGTCAGTTGCTATGCACAGGAATGGGCGCGGAAGCTCCAGGAAGTCTTCAATGCCGTGGTACTGCCAGGTCAGCCGGGCAAGCAGGTTGAAAATGTAATTGCCGGATACGAGTCCCGTCGGGAGCACGACCCTTGTCCCTTCCACCGGAAAGGATAGGGTGAAAAGGCCATCGTACTTTTTTTCCTCCATGGGGAGGTATATCCGGTCAACGCGCTCTTCAAAGAGCTCGCGCCAGTCGGTGTTTCGCACTTCGGCCTCCATTTGAGCCGGCGAGTACCCCATGGCAT
>SKUI01000101.1 GCA_007122185.1 Rhodothermia bacterium
TCGCGGCGCACGTTCGCGATCATTTCCCATCCCGACGCAGGTAAGACCACGCTTACCGAGAAGCTGTTGCTGTATGGCGGGGCCATCCACGAAGCCGGGTCCATCAAGCAGCGAAAGGCCGCCCGGCATGCGGCATCGGACTGGATGGCCATCGAGCAGGAACGCGGCATTTCGGTGACCTCGTCCGTCCTCCGTTTCGAAAAAGACGGCATCCGTTACAACCTGCTGGACACGCCGGGGCACAAGGATTTTTCAGAGGATACTTTCCGCACGCTGATTGCGGCTGACTGCGCCCTGATGGTGATCGACGTGGCCAAAGGGGTCGAGGAGCAGACCGAAAAACTTTTCGAGGTATGCCGCCTCCGCAACATCCCGGTAATTACCTTCGTGAACAAGTGCGACCGTCCGGGTATGGAGCCGCTCGAAGTGCTCAGCAACATCGAAAGCAAACTGGGCATCACCGCCGTGCCTGCGAGCTGGCCCATCGGCTATGGTGCCGATTTCCAGGGCGTGTACGACCTGATCGGCCGGGAGCTGCACCTGTATAAAAAGAACAGGCACGGCGCGCTCATGGCCGACGCCGAACTGCATCCTCTGGAAAACGGACTTCAGGAAAGCACTCTTGGCGAACAGGTTACGCAAGATTATGTCGAAGAAATCGAGCTTATCGGTGACGAGTATGCCAACATGGATCCCGGGCAGTTCCAGAACGGTGATGTCACTCCGGTCTTCTTTGGCTCGGCATTGAACAACTTCGGACTCGATCTGTTTCTTCACTATTTCTCGCAGCTCGCACCCCCACCGCAGCCCTATGCGGATGTGACGGGACAGCTGCGTGAGCTGCACCGTGATTTTTCCGGATTTGTGTTCAAGCTGCAGGCCAACATGAATCCCGACCACCGCGACTGCACCGCATTCGTGCGCGTCACCTCCGGTGTCTTCCAGCGCGGGATGGAAGTGCAGCTCGGCGGCAATGGCCGCAAGCTCCGCATGACCACGCCACACAGCCTCATGGGCGAGGAGCGGAAGCTGCTGGATATCGCCTATCCGGGCGACATCGTCGCGCTTTTCAATCCGGGCGACTTTCGCATCGGAAGCACGCTCCATGGGACGGATCCTGTCAACTTCGATGTGATCCCGCTGTTCTCGCCGGAGCATTTCCGAAAGGCCTCCTCGAAAGATCCTTTCAAGCGCAAACAGCTGCGCGAAGGACTCAAACAGCTCTCCGAAGAGGGGGTGGTCAACGTATTCGAGCTTCCCAACGGAGTCGGCAACGAACTGCTGCTCGGCACTGTCGGCGCCCTTCAGTTCGACGTGGTGGAACACCGCATGAAGACCGAATACAAGGCCGATATCACGCTGGCACCGACCTCATACATCGCCGCCCGGTGGCTTCCCGATGATGAAAAGATCATCGCCAAACTCAAAGCCTCCTACTCCACCAACGTGACGTTCGATATCGAGGGACACCCGATCGTGCTCTTCGAAAGTCTCTATGCCCTCAATAGTGCCATAGAGGCGGTAGGTGAGGAAAACCTGCTCCAATTCAAGAAGTAAGCCCCCAAATTGACCGGGTGCCTTTTTGAAGTCGGATCAGGATGCCAGTTTACCGAGTCAGGATGCCTGGTTTTCGGGTCAGAGTGCCAGTTTCCCCAATAGAGTGCTTTTTGACAGTAACAGGTGCCTTTTTGCCGCTCAGGTGTAAGGAAGTGCGGGCTTTCCTGTCATATAACCGGAGAGACCGGGATCAGCTGGTTAGATGAAATGCGGTACCATCCCTGTGCCCGGTTGGATTCCGCAAATCAGGCTCAATCATATCGGAAGATGGACGAAGGAGTGGTACAATGTTGCAACGGAACTGGTTTTTCTGGATGGAGGCCCTGCAGATTACGGCTGCCGAGCGAAGAGTGGTACTTGGGTTGTTGTCCGTACTGCTGGTCATAACGGCGTTCCGGACATTTTTTCCGGATCGCACCATCTATGATGAACATTATTATGAACCGGTGATTGCCGAATTCATCCGTCTTTCAGGAATCAAAGAGGAGGACCGCCGCCTGCTGCTGGCCCGGTATTATCCGCCTGCCGAAGAGAAACCGGGAGCTGCCCTGTCACTGGCACGACAGTTGCGCAATGAACCGCCCAATACAGCTGTCTTTACACTAAAACGGCCTGGTGGCCAGCTGAGTGGGTCGATGGCGGATCCCGGACAGGAGCATGGCCGACTGCAACGGTCAACAGAAGCAGGAAGCAAAGGAACAGCAAGCAAACAAGCAGGGAACAAAGAAACAACAGATAAGCAAGCCGGCAGTGAAGAAACCCTCAGGGTGAATGTCCAGCAGGCCGGACTAGACGAACTGGTCCGTCTTCCGGGTATCGGTCCCGTCACGGCCGGACGTATTATTGCATACCGGAAAAAAAACGACCCCTTCCGGAAACCGGAAGATTTGTTGAACGTATCGGGCATCGGTCCGGTTACATTGGAAAGAATCCGTGAGTTCATTATTGTGGAACCGGATCCTGATTCCGAACCGATGCGGGAACCTGTAGCGGATCCGGCAAGGGCTCCTGGACCGTAAAAGAAACCAGAACGGGATTCCGTGCCAAAACACAACCCGGGGTGATCACTGCGCTGGTTTTGTTAATGGTCAGGCCCGGATGTGAGCAAAGGGGCAAGCCGGACGCCATGCAGTCCTCAAGACCGGGTACTTCCCTCGTCCGTTTTACGTTAGGTAATCGGAAGGACCAAAAGATGCTGCGGAACGTGCCGGAAGATCTCGGCGATACGCTCCCGGGATCATTCCAGCAGCGTATCCCTCGAAACAGCAAGTCCCAGCTTTCAGACACGACACATGCACACTGACAATAGAACCGAATGAGTATTTCCATACTGTGGGTGGATGATGAGATCGATCAGTTGAAGCCTCACATCATTTTTCTGGAGAAAAAAGGATATCACGTCACTCCCGTAACCAACGGGGAGGATGCCTTGTCCCTGGTGAGAAAACAGAAATTTGACATCATTTTCCTCGATGAGCAGATGCCCGGCATGGACGGACTGGCCACACTTACGGAGCTGAAGAATTTGCAGCCCGGCATTCCTGTCATCATGATCACGAAAAGTGAAGAAGAGGAGATCATGGAGGATGCCATTGGCGGCAAGATATCCGATTACCTCATCAAGCCGGTCAATCCCAATCAGATCCTGCTGACGGTCAAGCGCATCCTGGACCGGCACCGCATCCGGGACGAAAAATCGGCCCAGTCGTACCTGCGCAGTTTCAGCGAGATTACCGCCATGATCAACGAGCAGCCGGAGTGGGACGACTGGATCCGCATTTACCGAAAGCTCACCAACTGGCAGATGGAGTTGAAGCGGTCAGAAGAAGGGCTGCAGCAAGTCCTTCAGGACCAGATCCAGACCGCAAATGCCGAATTCGGAAAATTCATCCAGAGCGAGTACTATGACTGGCTTCGTGCCAGCCGGGAAGACCGGCCGATGCTCTCACCCGATCTCATAAGCGAAGCGGTGCTCCCCGCGATGGAGGATGGCAAGAGTACCATGCTGTTCCTGATCGACTGCATGCGCTACGACCAGTGGCTTGTTTTTGAGCAGATGCTGGCACCCTATTTCAATATCGATACGGATTTCTACTACTCCATCCTGCCAACGGCCACCCCGTATTCGCGCAACGCCATTTTCGCCGGCCTCTATCCGTCACAGATCGAGCGGCACTATCCGAA
>SKUI01000192.1 GCA_007122185.1 Rhodothermia bacterium
ATGGTTGCTTGTCGATGGTTGCTTGTCGATGGTTGCTTGTCGTCGGTTGCTTGTCGATGGTTCTCATGGTTGATTTGCCCGGCCCATTTCTGTCAGGCATGCCGCTTTTTCTACCGAGGATATGCGACCTGAAATTCCACATCATTTCTGCAGAATACGATCTTCATTGGTCAGCCGCCCCGAAATGCCGGAAACAACTTAAGGATAAACGCGAATAGGCACACGCTCTGAGAGTCGGATCCGGACATTCCTGTTCCTGTCTCTTTGCACTTCCTCATACCACTCCTCACCGTAGACTATTCCGGTAGACTCCATTATTTGTCGTGCGAGTTTCATCGCCACTTCATTGGTGACCCTGATGGAACCATGTGAAACCGCCCTGCCTATGGATGAGGGTTCAATAGTACCGTGAATGGATCTCGGGGCATCGTAGATCAGCTGGGCCCTTCCCAGTGGATTATCGGGGTCGCCGGGTGCCATGATGGCCCGATACCATGCCCATTCTTCATCAGGCGGATGCCACCAGGGGTTCCATACCACTTCATAAACAGCCCAGCTGCCCGAACGGGTGGGCCATTCCGGCTTGCCCACTGCTACCGGATAGACGGCAATTTTTTCCCTGCCGCTGAACACGTACAGTTCACGGTTAGTGATGCTTACTTCAATCCGCATATCTGCCACAGCAAACGTTCGGCTTATGCCTGATGTCACTGCAGAAATCCCTGTCGTGTCGGGTGTGAGATCCATGTATGGCGTCAGCTCATAACCCGCTTCATCCAACGGACGCTCTTTATCCTTGTCATCCTTCTCATCCCCGGTATCCTCAGTGTCCTCGTCATTCTCTGTATCCTCGTCATTCTCTGTATCCTCGTCATTCTCTGTATCCTCGTTATCCTCGATGACATCCCTGCATCCACCCTGCCTGTGACGCTCCTTCTCGGAAATTTTTTCCGGGATTACATCAGGCGGATCGGTTTTTGTTGTGTCCGGAAGCTCCGTAACATTCTGGGCCTGGATGCATAACGCCAGCGCCATCAGCAGTACCGGGACCAGGAATAACCGCAATATCTTGTCATTGGTGATTCGCATAAGAAATCTGTTTCCAATCTGTTTCCAGAAAGAGCAGGATTATCTGGAAAATACGTTTTTCTGAATTTTTTTTTCGAACCGTTCTTTTCTGTTGATGGATCTTAAGACAACTTTTTTTGGCATTATGCGTATTTTGATATGGTATCGCATCCATAATATCAACAAAAGCTGCACATCTTAACATTTTGTCTTTATGAAGTACATTAGTCTTTCCATTGTCCTGCTCACATTTTTGTTAAGCGGCTGCCTTGAAACGGAAACTTTATTTGACAATGAAGCGGATATCGAATTTCTGGAAGAATATGCCCAGCGCGATGACGTAATCATAACCGATAGCGGCCTTATGTACCGTGTTCTTCAGGAGGGGGAAGGGGAATTCCCGGAAATGTCATCGCAGGTCAGCATACATTACGAAGTCAAGCTTATAACTGGTGAAGTCATTGGAAGTTACTACGATGAGGATGAACCCATGGTGTTTGGTTTGCATGAGGTCATAGCCGGTTTTTCAGAGGGACTTATGCTTATGCAAGAAGGCGCGGAGCACGAACTGGTCGTTCCACCGGAACTTGCGTATGGCAATTTTCCTCCTGACAGCAGAATCCATCCGGGCGCTGTGCTTATCTTTCAGGTCGAGCTTCTGGAAATCATTGAGGAAGAGGAAGAGGAAGAGGAAACGGATGATCCTGCCGTTTCCGTCATACCGTTTGATTTCTGAGAACCGGCGTCTTTTTTCAGGCTCAGGGTTATTTCTCAAACCCGGTGCCCCCGATCGGGACTGATCCCTGATTACCGTTGGTTTTCAACCGTAGACGACTTCACGCATCTGTTCGGCCAGGCCCTTGCAGCTGCTCACCTTGTCCACGTCGTTGCAGAAGAAAACTTCTTCGTCCTCCAGCACGTCCGACCTGCTGCAGTGCATGCTTTCGAAATCAATTTTACCAATGCGCTGATCGTGTTTGGCACAGAACTCCGCCATCTCCTGAATCGTCAGCTCATGAGGTGATTTGTCGGCGTCCGGTCCGTCAAATTTCTTGTAGTAGTAGTACAGGTAGTGATGCAAGGCACGACGGGCAAAGAAGCACGCCGAATAGAGTACCACATCCGTGGAAGGACGGTACATTTCCTGCTGTGAGCGGTCAAAGTCCACTTCCGCCTGGTTCAGGATTTCCTGCAGTTCTTCCTGCATTCCGGATGATGAGTGAGTTTCTTTTCCATTTGCCTGTGCCATAATTGTGCCTTTTTTGTGAAACAAAGGTGATAACTGTATCAGTTATCCCATAATACTGAGGAATTGTTAAAACAAAATGTTTTTTTTCTGATGTAACGGATTGTTAGCGGGTTGGAGTACATCCACGCCTGGGGCTTGCGAGACCGGTATCCGGCATGCCTCACATTCCGAACATGGTAACGGCCTGCTTTGCCCAATTAACGATCGGTGAAAAATAGACACCCAACAGCAGCACCGGAATAAGCAACAGCACCAGTATGATAACCGATGAGGTCTCATACCGGACCGGCCCTTGCGATTCCTGTGGCTCCACCAGGAACATGTTCCGGACCACACGTATATAATAGAACAGAGAGATGACGGTTGCAAGTCCGGCCACCGCCACCAGCCAGATCATGCCGGCACTGATGGTCGCCCCGAAAATATAAACTTTTGCAATAAAACCGGCTGTGGGAGGAAATCCAGCCAGAGCTACCAGGAAAATAGCCATGGATACACTTAGGAACGGTGACCGGTGTCCAAGTCCCTCGTAATCGGCAATCGCTTCTGTGTTCAGCTTGTTTGCAACCAGCATCACCACATAGAAGGCTCCCATATTCATGAAGAGGTAAATGGCAAGGTAGATCATCATGGCGCTGATCCCTTCATCGGTGACCAGGGCCAGACCCATGAGGATGAACCCCGCGTGGGCTATGCTAGAGTAGGCCAGCAGGCGCTTGATGTTTTCCTGCCACAATGCCATCAGGTTGGCGGCCAGCATGGTGACCGCTGCAAGTACCGCAAGGATCAGATGCCAGGGAACGAGTACGGCCACTCCATCAACAGCAGGCGTTGCCAGCACACCGGAATCCATAAAGGAAATCCGGAAAAAGCGGGTCATCATGGCAAAACCTGCCACCTTGGATGCTGTTGCAAGAAATGCGGTGATGGTAACCGGCGCTCCCTCGTACACGTCCGGTGCCCAGAAGTGGAACGGGACCGCGGTGATCTTGTAGCTGAATCCGACAATGATCATGATTATGGCTACATAGAGCGCATTTGTCTGCTCCACACCGGCCTGCAGGGCATCCCGCACTTCGTAAATATCCACGGCTCCGGTGACGCCCACCAGCAGGGAAATGCCGTAAATCAGGAATCCGGAGGAAACCGCACCGAAAATGATGTATTTCATGGATGCCTCCGCCGACCGGCGAAGCGACTTGGTAAATCCGGCCAGAACATAGGAACTGATACTGGTCAGCTCGAATGCCAGGTACATGAGAAGCAGGTTTGTTGCCCCGACCATGAGGAACATCCCGAATATGACTCCGGTGATGAGCATGTAATATTCGCCGATACGTGAGCTGTTGTACTCCAGTTCTCTGCTCTTCATGGAGAAAAGGACGATGAAGATACCGGCCACAAGCAATACCGCCTTGAA
>SKUI01000073.1 GCA_007122185.1 Rhodothermia bacterium
ACCGAAATGATAGGAGCCAAGGCCACAAGGGCTATCATTCCGAAACTGTCGATCATGGGATCGCGCCCGGGCAGGACTTCACCCACACCAAGCGCTATCGCCATAATAAACGTTACAGTCATCGGTCCTGTTGCCACGCCGCCGGCATCAAATGCAACCGCAGTGAACGTGGGGGATGTGTATTGCATCATGATCAATGCGATAACGTAACCCGGCAGCACCAGCCAGACAATCGGGATGCCTGCCAGCAGTCGGAGCATCGCAAGTGCAATGGAAAAGCCGACCCCGATGCATAGCGTGTAAAGCAGTACTTTCTGGGGGATGTATCCACCAGAAACTTTGTCCACTTCGTGGTTGAGGATGCGGATTGCAGGCTCGGCAATGGTGGCCACGAATCCGAGAACAAAACCGATGGGGATGAGAATCCATTTGTGATCTTTGGATCCAAGGACCTGGCCCATCATGGTTCCCGCCGGTTCAAAACCAACATGCACACCCTGCAGAAAAAGCGTGAGGCCAATGAATGCCAGGACAATTCCCTTTATGATGTCGATTACTTTCTTCCAGGGAAGGCGCAGGAACAGGACCTGGGCGATAAGGAAAAAAAGTACCAGCGGAACCAGTGCGAAGACCACTTCGATGATGACACCTGTAATTCCGTTGAATACCGACACGTTCATTCGTTTCCTGTTTTATCTTGTTTTGATCTGTCTTTTACTTTAACCGGCCCTTTCGCTTTGGATTTGACAGAGAGTTTCAGCATTTGTAGAATCTGTCCGGAAAATCATCATGTTCCGCTACCCGTAAATGATTCCAAGGATCAGAACGGCCAGTACCGGGCCTATGGATGCCAGTGCCACCAATCCGAAGCCACTGTCCGTGGTTTTCCGTCCACCCAGAACTGCCGCCACACCGATGCCGTAAGCCAGGATAAAGGGCACGGCCAGTGGACCGGTTGTCACACCTCCGGCATCAAAGGATATTGAGATGAACTGTTCGGGCACGAAGAATGCCAGGCCGAAAATAAGCAGATAGCCACCGGTCAGCAGGTATTTTATCGGGATGTCGAAGATGATGCGAAGAACGGCAAGCCCCACAAAAATGGCAAGGCCGAGAGCTACGGTGTAGATCAGCAGATGCCGGTTGACCTCACCGTCCGATACAGTATCAACATAATTGGCCAGTACGCGGACATCCGGTTCTGCGACAGTGACCACAAAGCCGAGGATGAAGCTTATAAGTACAATCAGCCAGACCTTGCCCATCCGCGGCAGTGCCGACCCGATCATCTCACCGATGGGGAGCAACCCGATATGGACCCCCAGCAGGAAGAAAATGAGTCCGGTGGAAACCATCACCACCCCGACAATGAACTGCAGGAAATCTTCCATGGGCAGCCATATGATCGTGAATTGCAACAGGATTACGATCACGGCTACCGGCAGTACCGCCTGAACGACTTCACTTACAGTTTCTCTGACACCTCGCATGAAATATGATCTGGTTTGCTAAGCTGGTTACGATCCTTTGCTACACTGAATAAGCTGCTCTGCTCTACACAACTCTGCTCTGCTAACTTTCCGATGCTAACTTTCCGATGCTAACTCTACTATGCCAGCTTATGTCCGTTTCTACCGATCCGTGCGCAATGAGGGTATTGTTCCGCAAAGATCGTATCAGGATCATCAGCACAATTTTGTGAACAACATTCAGCAGGGCAATCATTCACCTTAATGTTATTTCAGTGAAAAAGTTGCTGCAGTGAAAATGAAATATCGCGATTGTGTACCCGCTCCGGTACATGGAAGTTCCGGATTCAGCTCATCCGGAAAAACTTCTTCTTCTCTTCAAGATAGGGAAGGAAAACCTTTTTCAGGGCGGCAAGTTTCGGATGTTCCAGGCCGGGATCGGAATCCATCATTTCCAGTGCGGTGTTTTTGGCCATTTCCAGCAGATACTGATCACCCAGGATGTCGGCATAACGAAACTCCGGCAAACCGCTCTGACGGGTCCCGAGAAAATCGCCCGGTCCCCGCAGCTTAAGGTCGGCTTCAGCAATCTGGAACCCGTCCCCGGTCTCCTGCATGGTGGTGAGCCGGCTGCGCGCCTCGCGACTCTGTTTTACATCGGTCATCAGCATGCAGTAGCTCTGTCGCGCCCCCCGGCCGATGCGCCCCCGAAGCTGGTGCAGCTGCGACAAGCCGAAGCGCTCGGCATGCTCTACTACCATGACCGAGGCGTTAGGCACGTTCACTCCGACCTCAATGACCGTGGTGGAAACAAGGATCTGGATACGGTTCTCCTTAAAATCCCGCATCACCTCCTCCTTTTCGGAGGTGGGCATGCGCCCGTGCAGCAGACCGACCCGATACTCCGGAAACTCCACACGGATCTGGTCGAAACCTTCCGTGGCATTCTTCAGGTCCATGGCCTCCGACTCCTCGATCAACGGATAGACCACGTAGATCTGTCCCCCCTCCTCAAGACGCTCAGTCAGAAAACGGTGCAGCTTTACCCGCTCCGGCTCGCGAAGTACGCGGGTGACAATCTCCTTGCGTCCGGGCGGAAGATCGCGGATCACCGACAGATCCAGGTCGCTGTACAGGGTCATGGCCAGTGACCTTGGAATAGGCGTGGCCGACATAACCAGGATGTGCGGATTTTCACCTTTTTCCCGCAACAAGGCACGCTGTGCTACCCCGAACCGGTGCTGTTCATCAATAATAGCCATTCCAAGACGATGAAAGCGGATAGACTCCTGGATGATGGCATGGGTCCCGACCACAACATCTGCCTTCCCGCCGGCAATGTCTGTATGGATGTCTTCGCGAAGCGACTTCTTCTGGTTGCCGATAAGCAGACGGATGTTCACACCAAGCGGCTGCAGCCATTCCGATAATGAATGATAATGCTGCTCTGCAAGGATCTCGGTGGGCGCCATCATGACGGCCTGGTAACCGCTGTCGATGGCCATGAGCATGGACCCGATCGCAACCACTGTCTTGCCTGACCCCACGTCCCCCTGAAGCAGGCGGTTCATCTGCCTCCCTGACCTGATATCGCGCTTGATGTCCCCAAGCGCATTTTTTTGTCCCTCCGTAAGTTCAAAAGGAAGCACCTCATTGAAAAAACGACTGGAGTGCGGCCGTGTTTCCGCCATAACAGGTCCCGGAGCCTTGTCAAATACTTCTTTTTTCAGAGTGACCACACTCAGCTCGAAAAGGAAAAGCTCCTCGAACTTGAACCGCTCCAGCGCTTTCTGATATTGAGAGGGCGCTTCCGGAGCATGTATGTGAAAAAAAGCGGTGCGGCGCTCCGGATAACCGAACCGGCCCAAAAGTTCATCCGGCAGGAACTCGGGAACGGACAGCCGGTCGAGCACGGAAAGGATCCATTTGCGCAGCAAGCCGGATGTGATGTATGTCTTCTTGAAAAACTGGTTGCCGGGATATATGGGAATGATCGCGGCAAAACGCTGTTGCTGCTCGTCCTGTGTTGCCGTATCGGCGGACGAGAGCTGCTCCACCTCCGGATGTGCCATCGAGAGATAGCGGCCAAAATGTTTTACCGTGCCAAAAAAAGCATAATACTCTCCCTTTTTTATGGATTTTCGGAAATAGGAGATTCCCTTGAACCAGACGGCCTTGAGCTGCCCGGTATCATCCTGGAGGATGGCTTCAAGCCTTTTTTTTCTTCCGAAGCCACTCTCGGAGACGGAAGTTACCGT
>SKUI01000209.1 GCA_007122185.1 Rhodothermia bacterium
TCCTCCGGGACGAACTTGCTGACGCTGGAGTAGAGTTCGTCTTCGTTGTTCTTGATGTAGATAAGTCCGCCTGCGCCGATCTCGTCGCGGGTGCGTTTGGTGAGTCGGTCCATGACGCCGCGTCCGAGCGATCCCATGCCGGGGACGACGAATCCGACCACAGCGCCGCCGTCAGCAACGGTTTTGGAGAAGACACGAAATTCGGAGTCCTTTACGATGTCGGAGAAGTCGACGAATTTCATGCCGAAGCGTGTGTCAGGCTTGTCGCTTCCGTAGGTGGTCATGGCTTCCCGGTAGGTCATGCGGGGGAAGGGCGCGGGGACTTCGGCGCCGACCACTTCCTTGAGGATGCGCTGGAGCAGCCCTTCCATGAGCGTGTAGACCTGCTCTTCTTCCACGAAGGACATTTCCACGTCGATCTGGGTGAATTCGGGTTGGCGGTCGGCGCGCAGGTCTTCATCGCGGAAGCATTTGACGATCTGGAAGTAGCGGTCCATGCCCGAGACCATCAGAATCTGCTTGTAGGTCTGGGGGCTTTGCGGGAGCGCGTAGAATTTGCCGGGGTTGACGCGGCTGGGCACCAGGTAGTCGCGGGCGCCTTCCGGAGTGCTGCGCATGAGGAAGGGGGTTTCGATCTCGGCGAACTGCTGTTCGTGAAAATAGTTGCGGGTGTGGCGGTAGATGGCCGAACGCAGCATCAGGTTTCTTTGCATCACGGGCCGGCGCAGGTCCAGAAACCGGTATTTCAGGCGCAGGTCCTCGTTGGTCCTGAGGTCGTCCTGGATTTCGAATGGCGGGGTTTCAGAACGTGAGTAGATGACCAGTTTTTTGACGCGGAGTTCAATATCGCCGGTTTTGACATTCGGATTGACGTTTATGGGATCGCGCTTCCTGACTTCTCCCTGCACGCCGATCACATATTCGGGCCGGAGCTGGTCGGCCAGTTCGTGCGCCTGCTTGTCGTCCTGGGGAGAGAAAACAACCTGGGTGATACCGTAGCGGTCGCGAAGGTCAATAAATATCACCCCGCCCAGGTCGCGCCGGGTACCGACCCAGCCGTTTAAAATTGCTGTTTCACCGGTTTGTTCCCGGGTCAGTTCTCCACATGTGTGCGTTCTGATTAATGTCATTTCTGAATTTAGCCGAAATGTTTGTTATGTTGGTTGGAAGAGTTGGCAAGCTGATGTCGCAGATGGCAGCAAGCGTTGTGCAAAAAGAGTGATAAAGTACAAATATTGTACATTAATCGCTGAAAACTCTTTATAATTATTTGGTATGCCGTTTTTTTGAAACAGTTGCAGAAATTTAGACGGGATTTCTGTTATCTTGATGAAAGTAATGCGGTGTATCCTAATATCCCATATTTCATCAGCATGCGATTCAAGCAATCGTGATGAGCAGACAGAAAAACACCCCGGATCAGCGAATCACCGTCCTGGTGGCCGACGACCATGACTTGTTGCGGTATGGCATACGCAGCATGATCGATTCGGCGGATGATATTGAGGTGGTGGGGGAAGCTTCGAGCGGTGACGAGGCCATTGCCCTGTACCGGAAAAAACGGCCTGACGTCTGCATCCTGGATATTACCATGCCCGAGCGCAACGGTATAGAGACGACGCGAGAGCTCCTGGAGTTTGACCCCCATGCCCGTATCCTGATCCTCACCATGCACATTGGAGAGGAGTACCTGAATGAAGTGATCAGCGCCGGGGCGAACGGCTACATGATGAAAGACAGCGCCCGCAATGAGTTGCTGGATAGCATCCGTGCCGTGTCCAGGGGTGAGAAAGTGTTCAGCCAATCGGTATCCAAATTCATGAACACGTGTTATGTGCGTCAGGTACAATCCGGCAGAGAGCAGGATAAAGCCGCAAGCGCACAGCTTACCCGAAGGGAGCGTGAGATACTGCAGCTGATCGCAGAAGGGAATACCAGTTCCGAGATTTCGGATAAACTGTTCATCAGTCCCCGCACGGTCGACACCCATCGCGCCAACGTCATGAGCAAGCTGAATATCAGGAACACCGCCGGACTCGTGCGCTATGCCATTGAAAAAAAAATAGTTGCATCATCAAGCTGAGAAAGGTTACGGCGTAGATCCGGGGTGTGGCGCTGCGCAAAACTACGTAAAACTACGTATGAATAATACGCTTTTTTAATGATTGCGTGATACCCTTGACCACAATAACTTGAAAGTGCAAATGGGGTAATAGCCGTCTGTAGATGATAAACAAGCACCTCGTCTATGATAGGATGAGGTGCTTTTTTTTTGCCGAATTATTCCGGGATTTTTCGGAGCGTGCCCGTCTCCGAAAGCAGCTTGTAGCGTGGGGCGGGATTGAACCGCCGACCTCCGGGTTATGAATCCGACGCTCTAACCAACTGAGCTACCACGCCTCATTTTCTGCAAGTTTATAAGATAACAAAATTTCGATTTTTCCGAAAGCCGCAAAGGTAACAGATGCAACTGGAAGAGGAAACACGTATTTTCAACCACGCATCCTGAATCGACTTTCCTGAATCGACTTCAAACCACACTTCAAGCAACTTTGTGTGATACGTTTTTAATTTCAGCAACAAACTCTCATGGCAAAAAAAATAACGGAAAGAGCGAAAGATTATTCCCAATGGTACCTGGATATCGTGCGTGAAGCACAGCTTGCCTCTCACTCTCCTGTAAGGGGCTGCATGGTGATCAAACCCAACGGATATGCCCTTTGGGAGAACATGCAGCGGCAGCTGGACACCATGTTCAAAGAGACGGGCCACCGTAATGCCTATTTCCCGCTGTTCATCCCTAAATCCTTTCTTTCCAAAGAAGCGCAGCATGTCGAAGGTTTTGCCAAGGAGTGCGCCGTTATCACACACAGCCGTCTGATCAACACCGAGGACGGTGTTGCGGTGGACCCGGAATCCAGGCTCGAGGAAGAGCTGATTGTGCGTCCCACTTCCGAGACCATCATCTGGGATACGTATCGTGACTGGATCCAGTCGTACCGCGACCTGCCCATCCTGATAAACCAGTGGGCCAATGTGGTGCGCTGGGAGATGCGCACCCGGCTGTTTTTACGCACCATGGAGTTCCTGTGGCAGGAGGGGCACACCGCCCATGCCACCGAGGACGAAGCGCGCGAGGAGGCGTACCGGATGCTGGAGGTATACCGCTCCTTTGCCGAGGATTACATGGCCATGCCGGTGGAAACCGGTGTCAAATCTCCGGCTGAGCGCTTCGCCGGTGCGCTGGACACCTACTGCATCGAGGCGATGATGCAGGACGGCAAGGCGCTGCAGGCCGGCACCTCCCATTTCCTGGGGCAGAATTTTGCCAAAGCGTTTGATGTGCGGTTTCAGGACAAGGACGGCCAGGAAAAGTTTGTCTGGGCCACGAGCTGGGGCGTATCCACCCGGCTCATCGGCGGACTGGTCATGACCCATTCCGACGATAACGGCCTTGTGCTGCCGCCGCGGCTGGCACCGACCCAGGTGGCTGTCGTGCCCATCTGGCGCAACGACGACGAGCAGGCGCGTGTGCTGGAGTATGGCGCATCCATCCTGGAATCGCTGAGAAATACAGGCATACGCGCTGTTTTTGACGATCGCGACCAGTACAAGCCGGGATGGAAGTTTGCCCAGCACGAAGTGGAGGGCACTCCGCTGCGCATTGCCGTGGGTCCGCGCGATGTGGAGAAGAACAATGTGGAACTGGCCCGGCGCGACA
>SKUI01000245.1 GCA_007122185.1 Rhodothermia bacterium
CTGTCGAGTACCTGCATGGTCAGTGCCTTGATTTCGGTCATGTACTGCTTGCGACCTTCCTTGTCCTCCCATGACCGGGTCTGAATAGGTCCATCGAAGTATACAAGCGAGCCCTTTTTCAGCAGTTGCTGACAGTTCTCAGCCAGCCGTCCCCATGCAACGACACGATGCCATTCCGTAGTTTCCTGCAGCTCGCCATTGCTGTCCCGGTACCTTTCGTTGGTAGCTACGCTTATGTTGGCTACCGCCGTGTTGCTCTGTGTGTAACGGACCTCGGGATCCGCCCCGAGTCGTCCGATAATCATTGCTCTATTAAGTGATCCCATATGTTTTTCTGTTTTGTTTCAGTTGCCTTAGGTACGGAATAGACTATGAAGAAGCCGTTACCTTACACACCGGCACATGCTTTTTGATTACCAAAATGTTGCATCTGACAAAATGGTACACATTCCCGATGCCATATTCAAAGAACCTTTTATGTGATAAAAAATCTTTGGTTCACTCGGTCACATAGAATGTCCATGACTATTATAATCATGCTCCTGTGTGTCGGGTTGCTGTCATGGACATTTCAGCCGTAAACCCCGGTGCGTTCCATTTCCATCAGCTTTTTGATACGGAGCGAGGTATCGGGATGCGTGGAGAACAACTTGCTCATGCCACGCGCGGAAAACGGATTGACCGGGAACATATGGGCCGTGGACCGTTGTGCCGTTTCTGACGCCTGCATGGGCATTCGTTCTACGGATGCCTGGATTTTCCGGAGAGCACCGGCCAGGCTTTCAGCGCTGCCGCAGATTTCGGCGCCCACCCGGTCCGCCTCGAATTCACGGGTGCGCGAGATGGCCGACTGGAGCATGGCTGCAGCCAGCGGCGCCAATATGAGAGTCAGAAGCAGTACCAGGATGTTGGGACCGCCGCCGTCACCGCGGCCGAACGGAAGGAAGATGGCAAACTGGGCTATCATGGTAATGGCGCTTACCACCGTGGTAACGATAGTCTGAGTCAGTATATCCCTGTTCTTGATATGGGCAAGCTCATGGGCCATGACACCCCGAAGCTCCCGCTCATTCAGGCTCTGCAAAATACCCTGGGTCGCTGCTACGGCAGCATTTTTAGGGTTGCGCCCCGTTGCAAAGGCATTGGGCTGCTGCTGCGGGATGATATAGACCTTTGGCATCGGCACGCCGGCATTACGCGAAAGCTCTTCCACCATATTGTAAAAACGGGGTGCATTATCCCGGTTCACTTCCTGGGCCCGGTACATTTTCAACACAAGCTTGTCCGAGTACCAGTAGCTGAAGAAATTCATGGACAGGGCAAACACCAATGCGATGATCATGCCCGTCTGTCCACCCAGCAGACCACCGATAAATAAAAATAAAAGCGCCACAAGCGCCATGAGAAACACGGTCTTAATTGTGTTTTTGATCATTCCGGATTACCTCCTAATCAATAAAGTTCAAATATGCCGTTTTAATAAGCCATTTTTGATTCTGATATATAACTTACGGGATTGGCAAATTATTTTTCCGATCATGTAAACAGTTTTTTCGTCCCCGGCATTTCAAATTTTTACAGTATCATTATATTGTTTTTCTTATCCTCTTTGAGTCACCCTTGATTTCCATACAACTGCGTACCCGTTTGCACTTTACCGGTCCGTGTTTTCAATCGGGTATCAACGGTATGCTGCACCTGCACAGCTCTCACAGCACTTTTTATTATTTCACATTTCTCAACTGATCAGATTATGTCACAAAAAAAGACTTCCAATAACGGTTCTTTCAGCAGACGGGATTTTCTCAAAACCGGTGCGCTCTCAGGTGTTGCCCTGGGTTCAGGCACTCTGCTTGGCAGCTGCGCCTCCAATAACGGGCAGGCCCGTCCCGGCGACGCCAAAAACATCATTTTCATGGTCAGTGACGGCATGAGCATCGGCACCCTGACCGCTGCGGACCATATGCTGCGCCGGCACTACGGAAGGCCATCGCACTGGATTTCACTGTATGAGCAGAAAAGGGCCAATCGTGGCCTGATGGATATGGCCTCTGCCAATTCCATTGTTACCGGATCGGCTGCCGCCTCCTCGTCATGGGGCTCCGGACACCGCATCAATAACGGACGTGTGAACATGACCGAAGAGGAACAGGCGCTAAAACCCATCCTCCGGATATTCCAGGATGCCGGCAAAGCAACCGGACTGGCTACAACCACCACCATCACGCATGCCACACCGGCCGGATTCAGCGCCAATGTCATGCAGCGCGGGGACCAGGAAACCATCGCCGAACAGTATCTCGATCGCGAGTACGATGTGCTTCTGGGTGGCGGCAACCTGTTTTTCGATGCCGCACACAGGGAAGATCAGCGCGACCTCTACGGTGAATTCACACAAAAGGGATACAAGGTCGTCCGCAAGAAAAACGACCTCATGCAATTCGAAGGCAACGAGAAACTACTCGGGATTTTTTATGACGGACACGTACCGTACACACTCGACCACATGAATACCGAGGAGTATCAGCGCGACATCCCCACATTGGCTGAGATGACCGAAACGGCGATCAAACGCCTCTCAAGGAATCCCAACGGGTTCATCCTTCAGGTGGAGGGGGGCCGGGTGGATCATGCCGCCCACGGCAACGATGCAGCCGGGCTCATATTTGATCAGATCGCCTTCGATGATGCCATCGGGAAAGTGATGGAATTTATTGAAAACCGCGACGATACCCTGGTCATTATTACCACTGACCACGGAAATGCCAATCCGGGACTGAACGGGGTCGGGTCAGGCTATAATGCCAGCGGACCGCGTTTTGACCTTCTCGCCGAATTTCGCCACACCAACAACTGGTTCCTGCCGCAACTGGATGAGAACAGCTCCGTGAGCCGGATCCGCGAACTGGTAGAATACGCCACGAAAATAGAGATCCGTCGCGATGAAGCAGAGGTCCTGCGCAAGGCCTACGCCCGGGAATATGAAAACCTACACCGGATGATGAGCCGGCCCTGGCCCGTAATGGGGCAGATACTGGCCAACTATCTGGCTTTCAACTGGGTCGGCACCTCGCATACGGCCGATTATGTTGAACTGGCCGCCATGGGTCCGGGCAGCGACCGCATCGGTCCGTTCACCAGGAACACCGACCTGTTCTATCTTATGGTGGAAATGGCCGACGTGCAGGCCTACACGGAAGAATATGCATAGGAATAGGACGTTACCGTTCTGACAGATCATCCATTAAAGGCGAAATGCCTGCCGGAAAGACGTTTAAAAAGCATCCGTGTCCCCTCACGGATGTTTTTTTTTGCCGGCTACGTTGATCCAGTTGCGTTCCGATCTGCGCAGATTGGCGCCCGCTATGCGGATATTCCGCTTTATGCCCTCGAATTTTGCGCGTTTGACGGTACTCCGTCGGAACAGCTTCCGGTACTCCTGCAAATCCAGCTCTTCCCAGTAGTCGATGTCACGGTCCGCGCTCTCCGGTCGCGCGAAGAGACGCTCTTCGGATCCCCGGCGCGCCTTCCGGTTCCACGGGCAGACATCCTGGCAGATATCACATCCAAAAATCCACTCGCCCATCTGGTGATGGTACTCCTCCGGGATCTCGTCACGGAGCTCGATTGTAAAATAGGAAATGCACTTGCTGCCATCCACTTTGTAAGGCTCGTAAATGGCATCGGTCGGACAAGCGTCGA